>NZ_CBAYMC010000186.1:0-8901 GCF_964826245.1 Armatimonas sp.
CGGGACAAATGGGCTCTCCCAAGAAAACCGAAAGTATGCCTTTACGAGTCGAGATGCCCTGCTTACGAAGAGTCGAAAGGTAGCCGCGCAGACGGCAGAAGTCCTCAAGACCCGAGCTAGAGCGCCAACAGCCAAAGACCTTGGAAAACAGCTTCACAGGGCGGATGTCGCGCTCTGAACCATTATTATCAAACTCCGCCAAAGCATCCCAAGCGAAACGAGTTACTTCACGTGCATAGCTCCAAAGGCGATCCAGCCACCGAATTCGAGAAGTCAACTCCTTAGGGCAAGACGATAGAGCTTTGCCTTCAATAGGAGGTTCACATCCTAAAGTTTTATAGGCTTTGGAAACCAAGGCACGTAGCTGTTTAAACAGCTCTTCACTATCGCCTAGATGCCCCGAATCTTTCCGCTTCTTAGCCTTGCGCAACCAGGCGAGAATCGGCTCACTCCAAGCTCCGGCTTTATCGAAGCGATCTTTCAGAGCCGCTCCCTCTCGCAGAAGATGAGCACAGCACAGACTGTGAGAACACTGGGCGAAACTCAGGTAGGCACGCCAGGCATCGTGATGTGCTACGCCCCGAAAATGCGGTAGAATTCCTGCCTTCTCGATAGCGACTTTGCCGCGACCACCAGGGCAACTAAAGTGGGTAAGTTTCTCGGTTCGCGCGACATGAATCCAAGCGTTTTTCTTCCCTGAGCGAACGCAAGTTTCATCGAAACCCGCACTTACCGCCTGGATAATGCCCTCTTTGATTTTTGCCTCGATAGGAGCAAGACGCACGGAGGCAATTCCAATCCAGTTCTGGACTGTTGCCTCGCTGGGTGAGTGCCCAAACCAGTCAGCAATCATCTGGACAATACGCTCCAGCGAGATTGCCTGTTCCATTTTGAGCAGAGTACAGGTGGTTTGTAGATGGGGTCCGTAAGCCACCGGGGCAGTGACCTGCTCTGGAAAATCTGCTTTGACTTGGCAATTGCACCCAGGACAGCAGACTTGATAAGCACGATGCTCCACCGTGAGTAAACGGATCACTTCTGGCAGATCTACGACTTGCCGTGCTTCAACCAACTCCCCCGCAATATCTGCTAGATCAAGACCACATCGAGGGCAGGCTTTAGGCTGATGGTTTTTGACCTCATCAGGTTCTGCGTTCTTTTGGAGGGTATGGCCTTTGTGACCTGTCTGTCCTCCCGGCTTTTTACCCGTTTTCGCTCTCTGACTCATGGGCTTGAGTACCCCCTGAGCCGAGGAGGGAGTATGTGGCTTAGGTGCGATTTTTTCTTCGAGCGCCGCCACTCGTGCTGCGAAATCCGCCATGATTTTCCAGAGTGATTCTGGGTCTTCTTGGCGCATTCGGTCGAACTCTTCTCGCGTCAGCATTGGGAGGTTGGAGTATACTTCAAGTCACCCGCTCAAGCAAGACCTGAGCAGTTACGAGATATTTATATGGTAGAATCCATTTAGCAGGAGCACTAGGGCTCCCACCGACCGAAAATCTTTAAGGATCTGTTGGCGTGTTGGTATGGGCGAAAGCCCATCTCTGTTCGGGCGAAAGCCCATCTCTTTCGGGCGAAAGCCCATCTCTAGTGAGGTATATAATATGAAAAATGTTGTTTGTAAATTGTTACCAAAGCAGCCAATGATTGGGTTGCTTCTCTCTCTTGCGATTCTTGTCGAGTTGGCTGTTGCAGTTAAAGCTGGGCCAAGCCGAATTTATTTTTCTTATGGTAATGAAGGGTTATGGAGAAATATAAATATTGTAGATGGTACATGCTATTGGGATAGAGACCCTGATACATGTTCTGATTCAAGTCAAACTGGTAATCCAAACACCGATTGTGTCTGGCAACCAGCTTCACATCATTATTCTGGCACTTCTGTTTGGAATCCTAATGGTGGTGGATGTGGGAATGGGCCGACTTGGCTAGATCCAAATTCCATGGGAGGCCATGCGGCCACAGTAGCTCGTTAGCCCTAAATAGCTAAATAAACAATTGTCTCCAGAATTTTCTGGGGACAAAAGGAATGGCATGAAAAAAAAATTTACATTGATTGAATTATTAGTTGTATTGGGGATAATGGGATTGCTTGTAGCCATGATATTTCCAATTTATATTGAATCTAAAGCGAACGGTAGGAAGGTGACATGCGCGTCAAATCTGAGACAGATGAATATGACTCTTCAGATGTATATTTCAGATAATGATGGTTACCTACCTAGCATAGATGCATGGCGGTTACAACATGTCTTCAAAAGTAAACAGGAAGCAGATAATCTTAAATGTCCTTCTGCAAAGAACATTAATGTTTTTGATCGTCAAGGTGTCCCTGGATATGCATTTAATTCAGCAATGATTGGTAAGATAAATCATGAAATTGTTGTGCCTGGATACGACGCATATACAGCAGAGTCTGTTACTAAGGTTACTTTTCCAACAAATACAGTAATGTTTTGTGAGCAAGCTATTGGCGTGCCATTTAGTATTGGCCCTGATCCAAATCATTTTACGACGATAAGAACACCAGAAGGTGAAGAAAAAGGTTGGCTAAGGCATAACAATGGTGCGAATTATCTCTTCTGTGATGGGCACGTAAAATGGTACTCTCCAGATGCCGTTGGTTATAATATTACGGGAACCAACGATGGTGTGAAGCCCACGTTTGCTTTATGAGGCTTCACACCAGCTCTTCCAAGCGTAGCTCTGCGGTATCGGCGACTTTGTTGAACCACGCGCCGCTGGGGTCTACTTGCGGGAACCACCACGCCGACGGGCGGTAGTCGGTGTGAGGCAGACCGTGGATCGTCTGAAGCGCGTTCTTGGCCAGTCGTGCCTTCGCGATCTCCGCCGCCGCCTCGATCCGGTGAAGCGTCTCTCGGGACGCCAGTGCTTTCGGAGAGCGCTCGATAATCTTCCGCTCCCGCTTGAGCTGCTTGACTTCCAAAAGAAGCTGGCGCACGCGGCGGCGGTTGCTGGCCAGAGGCTTGTCGAACAGCGCGTTGCGCTCGGTGAGGGCGGCGCTGTCCAGAACGGAGCCACGGGCGCGGAAATCATCGCCTTTCGCATGCTCCAGCGCATTGGACGCGGCGCGTTGCTCTCGGATCTCAGCCAGCAGCGTGCGCTCTTGCTCTCGGATCGCGCTCGCCTGCTCCCAGAGCTTCTTGAGGGTCCGCTGTGCCGTGGCATACTCCGCTGTGGCGGTCAGCAGGGCACTCCGCTCCAGAGAGGCAAGTAGATCTTTGGGAGCACGCAAACCCAACAGCTCATTTAGGCGCTTCTGCTCCCACTCACGGCCGCGTCGCCAGCACGCCGCAAAGTCATCCGCCTCCAGCTTCTCACGACCCAGTGCCTGCGTGAGATGCGGTGGGAGAGTCAGTGAGACGTTAGAGACGGCGCTCAGGCTGTCCCAGGTGTGGTACTTAATCCGCAAGATTGGGTGGAGATTGGGAACGTGCAACCGGAGCTTTTTGAGCTCAGCCATCATCTTCGCCGTGCGCCAGGAATAGCCGCTTGCGCCCTCGTGAAAGACCAGAGTCCACTCCGCGGTCAGCATAGGGAGAAGTGCCACGGCTTTACCGATCAGCACGCAGTCCGGCCCTAAAGCACTCTCTATACGCTCCGCAAGCTGTTGGGCGCTGGTAACGACCGTCTCACCCGGCAGGCAGATCGGCTCCGGTGTGTCAATCCAGACCGAGCCATCCGCCCGAACCCGCAGTGTCCCCCGGCCACGGCCCGGCACGACGAGGTCAAAGGGACGCGCTCCGGGCAGAAACTGATCCAGCGTGTACTGCTCGCCGCCTTCCACCGCAAGGTCGTAGGCTTCGCGTGCCTGTGCGCGTGTCGCGGGATCGAGAAACGCCTGCACCAGCCAGAACCGGGGAAGATGGTAGGTATGCGTATTGAACTTGAGGAGGGTGGTGGTACGGGTGGTCGAAAAATTCTGCGGCGGTGCACCCAGCAGTAGCTCATAAAGGCGCGGCAGGAGATATTTGTAGAGGCAGGGGAGGAGCGCCTCCGGGTGGGCGGTTGCAAAGTCGTGTACCCAGCCAAGCAGCGTCTGCCCCAGTGCGCTGCCCTCGGTGGCCCAGAGAATCTGCTCCCGTAGCGTCGTGAGAATCTCGCTCAGCTTTACTTCCGCGCTGATCTGCTTCTCCCAGCCCGCGTGGAGAATCCCTGTCCAGCCCCACGCCATCGTCAGCTCGGAGAGCAGCGCATCGGGATCGGCGGCGTTTGCCAGAGCTTTCTTGAGGGAAACGCCTGCCTCTTTGAGCAGCAGCTCACGGGTGGGGACATCCTCGGAGCCAAAGAGCTGGCTCATCTCTCCCGCAGCAGACCAGAGCGCACGGGTCTTGTGGTCATCATGGCCGACAAGGGAGAAAGCATCGCCGTTTGCGGGATGGAATCCTTGGAGCTTGGCGAAGTAATCGGTGTCGTGAACCCCGGCGAGCATCCCTGCCTCGGGCCAGAAGTTATCTAATCGTCGCCGCAGAGTGGCTTTGGTGGCCTCATCCCAGAGTGCGGTTTGACCTAACGCCAGGAGAGTGGTTTCGGGGAAACGTTTACGGAGAGCGCCAAGGGCGTTTTCGCGACAGTCGCCGTCTGGGGTGGGGGAGTCGGTCATGGGAATCGGGTTCAGTATATCGTAGATACAAACACCCTCTCAAACAAGTTCCGGTAAAATTTAGGCCGCCCCATAAAATGGGGCGGCGGAGGTGACTACCCGCCGGGCCGACGGATCATCTGACGCAGCTCGGTGATGTTTCCCGCGGCTGCCATCGCGTCCTCTTCCGAGATCAGGCCCGCCTTAAAGTAGCGCGTGAGGCACTGGTTCATGGTCTGCATGCCCCAGAAGCCACCCTCTTGAATGGCGGTGTAGATATTGCCCGTCTTGCCCTCTTCGATCAGCTTCGCCACGGTAGGGGTGGCGATCATGATCTCGACAGCAGCGACGCGGCCTACGGTATCGACGCGGGGGAGGAGCTTCTGTGCAAGGAAGCCCCGCACGGACTGGCTCATACGCATACAGAGCAGCATCTTCTCTTCCGGCGGGAAGAGGTTGACGATACGCTCCAGGGTCTCTGCGGCGCTCGCTGTGTGGAGCGTGCCAAAGACAAGGTGGCCCGTTTCCGCCGCTTGGAGTGCCACGGCCACAGACTCAACATCGCGCATCTCACCAATAAGAATAATATCCGGGTTCTGGCGCAGAACGTATTTTAGGGCATCAGAGAACGAGTCGGTGTCAATGCCGACCTCGCGCTGAGAGAGAATACATTGTTTGTCGGGGTGGACAAACTCGATGGGGTCTTCAATCGTGACGATATTCTTCGACTGCTCTTCGTTGATCTTATTGATCATGCCCGCAAGTGTCGTAGACTTGCCTGAGCCCGTCGGTCCCGTCACCAGAATCAGACCCTGGTGCGACTTGGTCATCTCCCCAACCGCGGGAGGCATTCCGAGCTGCTCCAGCGTGTAGATCTTCAGAGGGACAAGTCGGCTGACGACACCAATGGTACCGCGCTGCTGGTAGATATTGGTTCGGACGCGAGTCATGCCATCGAGCTCCCAGCCAATATCGAGCTCATGGCGGTGCTCGAAGCGCCCGATCTGCTCGTGGGTCATGATCGAGTAAGCCATGCGCCTTGTATCGTCGCCGGTGAGCTTCTCGGTTCCCTCGACAGAGGTGATGCGACCATGGAGGCGTAGCATCGGCGGTGAGCCTGCTTTAATGAACAGATCCGACGCTTTCAGATCAAATGCTTGGCGGATCAGGTCACGAATATCGTACATCGTTCAGGGATGTCCTCGTCTAAAAAGTTAGATTATCGGTGTAAAAAGCGCTGCGTGAGAGCGTAGGCAATGCCTGCCACTCCCAGTGCCAAGAGCGCCACCAAGCCCGTCCCCAGAAGAAGACGGCGTGGTGCGCTATTATTCTCCGCCGCACGGTAACTTTCCTGCCTGGCCACTTCTTTTGTGGGGAGATTTAGGGTGTCGAACTTGTGGTCCTTGAGCTGAACCTGGTAGGTATAGGCTCCGCCTTGCGCGGAAAGCGCCATATCGAGGCGGCTATCGCTGAACTGGCGGGGGCCTTTGTAGGTAAACTTGTCGGAGATCAGGTAGGTGATATTGATACGGTTCACATCCCGAAACGCCCGCAAAAACGGCTCCAGTGCGAGAGTTCCTTGCGCGGGATCCACCAGAGTCGCTCCCGTTTGGAAGCTCGCGCTGCTCATCACGGGAGCCGCACCCACATTTTTTACCTCACGCTGAATGGTGGGATCTTGCGAGTCCATGGCGCTACGGTCAAGGCGCTTGTCCTCGAGCTCGATTTTCTCTAGCTTCCAGCCCGTGATCGCCTCCAGGCGCTTGAGACGCGCTTCTGTCTGGGCATGGGGCACCGCTTTGGGGTAGACTGCCGCCACGCTCCAGGCACCGAGGCCTGGTGCCACCATGATCTGCACATCGGGCATGCTGAGCTGCGCCTTGCTCGGCAGGGCGAGCGCAAGAAGGGCTAGTATCCCTAGAAGCTGTCGTTGTCTCATTCGTCGTTTCCCTTGGTTGCCACTTGTTTATAGAGTGCGAGTGCTTTTACGCGTTGCTCCCCATGATCCACCTGTCGTGCCGGATAGTGCTTATTGATAACACAGTTTACCGCCGCTTGCTCGTGAACGGAAAGCTCCCAGGGTTTATGAACCCATTTGGAGGGCACTCGCTTCAATTCCGGGCACCAGTATTTTACATAGGCCCCATCGGCATCGAACTTTTCGCCCTGGCTCACGGGGTTGAAGATGCGAAAATATGGCTGTGCATCCGTTCCTGTCCCCGCCGCCCACTGCCAGCCGCCGTTGTTGGCCGCCTGGTCACCGTCTATAAGCTGCTGCATAAAGTAGCGCTCGCCCAGTCGCCAGTCACAGAGCAGGTCTTTGGTGAGAAACGAAGCAACCGCCATGCGCGCCCGGTTGTGCATCGTGCCTGTCTGTGCAAGCTGGCGCATCGCAGCATCGATGAAGGGGTAGCCGGTCTCGCCGCGCTTCCAGGCTGTAAAGAGCGCATCGTCGTTGTGCCACGCGATAGCATCGAACTGCGGCTTGAAGCTTCCCGTCGCCACATGGGGAAAGTGCCAGAGAATCTGGTAGTAAAAGTCCCGCCACGCAAGCTGCCGAATCCAGGCATCTTTTCCCGCGCTCTTTGGGCTCAGTCGCGCCGCTTCTAGTGCCCGCCGGGGAGAGAGCATCCCAAACTTGAGATAGGCAGAGAGCTGCGACGTTCCCAAGATGGCAGGAAACTCCCGCTGCGTGTCGTAGTTCTCCATCGAGGTGCTCGAAAACATGGCAAGCTGGGTCTCGGCGGCCCGCTCGCCTGCGGGAAGGCTCGCTGGACTGCCTGAGCTCTCGGGGAAGGGCTCAGAGGCGATTCCAAGGGGCGTGGGGATACGGACTGGCGCGGGGCGGGGAGTGCGAAATGCCTGCTCCTGCCAGACACGGAAGTAAGGCGTGAAGACCGTGTAGGGCGTTCCCGCCTTGCTCAGGATGCTCTCTGGCTCGGCAAGGAGGTGGTCGGACGAGACATGGCACTCCAGAGGGATCTGAGAGATCGTCGCGTCACGCTCACGGCCCCGTGGCCCGTACTCACGGGAGAAATAGACCGCCGTCGCGCCGGTCTCTTGGGCGAGCCGGGGCAGCTCCTCTTCAGGCTTGCCGTGTCGCACTACCAAGTAGCTCCCACGCTCTCTTAGTGCCGCGTCTAGCACCCGCAGGCCCTCCAGTAAGAGGGCAACCCGACGCTCGCCGGTGTCTGGCCGTGAGAGAATCGCGGGGTCCAAAATATAAACCGGCACAATTTTCTCCGATTCACCGAGCGCAGTGATTAAGGCAAGGTTATCCGAGAGGCGAAGCGTGCGGCGAAACCAGACGAGAGCAGTTTTATGGGGCATGGCCAGGAAAACAAAAACGGCGAGGGATGGTTCCCTCGCCGTGTGTTCTTTATGTTTTGGAGTGGAGGATAGCGGGATCGAACCGCTGACCTCTTCAATGCCATTGAAGCGCTCTCCCAGCTGAGCTAATCCCCCAAGTCTACATAAAGTCGCGAGGGGAATTCTATCGCAGAAAAAAAAACTTCGCAAGTAGCAAACAATTATTTGCATCTTGGGGTACAACTTTGACTCCGCCGTCTTCATGGAAAAAGTCAAGGCGCTCACGGAGGCTCCTGATGCAGGACTGTCGACTGAGCCGCTTGCCGCAGAGATTCCCATGGTATGGGGGCCGCCCGGAGGGACGCCAAGCCTCCAGGGACAGATCACGTTTATCTCGACCTTACGACAACGTGCCATACCTTGGGTAGAATACCCTGCGGAGGTTTTATTGAAAATGAGTACGATACAGGGAGCGATTCGACAGTCGGTTGAATCACTGACAAAACTAATCAACGGGCTAGGCGAGAAAGCAAGCTGGTCACCACTGGACAAGGGACGAACAGCACTGAACCAAGTGGCGGAGTGCGCTTTGATTACCGGCGCGTGTACGGGCATCATCGCAACCAAGTCAGCTCCGGAGATTGATTGGGCGGCTTTTGCAAAAGCACAAGCGGAGCTTGAGGCAAATCCCGAAGTGTTGCTAACGACACTCGCTACCAACACCGACGCATTTTTCGTGGCGCTGGACGGGCTTTCTGCGGAAGACGCCGCTATCGAAGTAACGATGCCTTGGGGCGCAACCTACACGCTTGCTGGCTTGGCGAACGTGGTGTACTGGAACAACACCTACCACGAGGGCCAAATCAACTATATTCAGTCTCTGTTGTAGTTTCTAGCCCTTCCACCAGGGAGCGCTGCTCGCCGCACCTGCCTCTTCTTTCGGAGGGGCGGGTGTTTTGGTCTCCGTGGGCAGTGTACGCCAGATGACC
>NZ_CBAYMC010000187.1:0-8899 GCF_964826245.1 Armatimonas sp.
AAGTGTGACTTGCTCTGTGCAAACTGTCATCGAGAGCTGGAAGAGCGGCTGAGGTTGCGCGAAGACGAGCCTGACGAAGGGAACGTTTAGGCGATGCCGAATTGTTAGCCCTGCATGAGCTCTTCACGTCAAGAGTATGCCCAGCTAGCGCGTGGGTGTGAGTCCAATCTGATCGCCTGTGCCCGGCGTTTGGTACGGGGTGATGATGACCGCTGGCGGCGTGAGAAAAAATGGGGCGTGGGAGTCACGGTAGACGAGCTCATGGCAGGGGGAGAGGTCGGGCCTACCTCCACACGGGCAGAGAGCGCCGATACCCACTTGCTCCAGATAACCCTAGACGAGCCGCTGGAAAAAGCCTTGGCCACTCTGCCCGATGCTCTGAGGCTGACGGTGACCCTACTCGTCTGTCGCGTGCTCGCTTTCAGCTCGTCGAAGGGCTGCAAGACTATGCCCGAGAAAGGGGACTGGCATGAAACACGGCTTCGAAAAACCTTGTCCCCACATGAAAAATCTTCTTTCTGCTCTCGTAGACGGCTCTCTGACGGGAGTAGCACGCTGGTATGCAGAAAATCACGCTCGTCGCTGTCCGGGCTGTAGCAGTGCTCTCAGTAGCCTCAGTACGGTTCGTGAGCGGGTGCGTGCGCTCGGTGTGCCATCTTCTGAGGCGCTCCAGCTCTCCCAAGAGCGCTGGGCCAGCATCGAGGCGGCTTGGGTAGAAGTAGATCAAGCGGAAACCTGAGGCTAGGTAACTTTCGTACCGAAGTTTAGAAATATCTGTCTGGTATAATTTCACATGCAACCGGAAGCGCTTTGCGGGTGTCGGATAGCCAGTACAAAAAACGCACCGCTACCTAGTGCGCAAGGAGAGAGTTAAAAGCCATGTTGAAGCGATTTATGGCCTTGGTAAGGTCCTGGTTTGGCAGAGGTCTAGATGTCTTAGAGAACCCTGATGTTTTATTGGATCAGGCCAAGCATGATATGCAAGAGATGCACGCCCGCAACCGAGAGCGTGCGGTGGTTGCCATCACGGCAAAGAACAACCTGCAAAACCAGGTAGATGATCTGCAAAAGACCGTAGATAACCTTCAGGCAAAAGCGGAGTTCGCCCTGAAGCGCGGCGATCGCGAGCTGGCACTGCAGCTCCTCAAGGAGAAGCAAGGCTACGAGCAGAGCCTCCAGAGCGCCCGCGAGACCCTCGCGACCGCTATCGAGACGGCAGAGCAGGTCAAGGTCGCCATCAAGCGTGAGGAAGAGCAGATTCGCCAGAAGACGGCGGAGGCACTCGCCCTCAAGGCCAAGTGGAAGCAAGCGCAGATTCAGTCTGAGATGGAGAAGCAGCTCCAGGGTATGGGCACCTGGGAAGACACCAACAACACGTTTACTCAGGCCAAAAATAAGATCAATAACAAGCTCAGCGAGGCCAAGGCTCTCAATGAGATTGGTCAGACCAATGTCGAGAGTCGTCTGCGACAGCTCGAAGTCACCGAGACCGATGTTGCGGCACAGAGTGAGCTGGAAGCGCTGGAGGCCAAGCTAGGGCTGGCCGCGCCGATCACGCAGAGCGTCACCGCTCCAACCAATGAGATTGAGGCCGAGCTGGCCCGACTGGAGCAAAAAGTCGGCGGCAGTGGTGGCTCCACAGGTCGCTAGCCCGTGTGCCGTCTTTTAGGACTAGTTGCAGGCCCGTCGGAGATTTCTCCGGCGGGCCTTCCCTCCTTCCCGACCCTTCCCTCGTGGCAGCACTGCGTCGGAGCACCCCATGCTCTGCGCCACCAGGCGGAGCTTGGCAAAGTTCCTCCCGATAATCCACCGGGCCACGCCGACTCCTGGGGAGTGGGCTGGTTTGATACCGCGGGCCAGATCTCTCTCTTGCGCCAGGTCGGCTCCGCTCAGGGCTCGGCCTACTTTGTCTTTGCCTCGGAGGCGGCTTCTAAAAGTGCCTGCGTCTTTCTGGGGCACCTGCGAAAAGCCTCTTGTGGGGCTATCACGAGCGACAACGCCCATCCCGTGCGTGTAGACCCCCTAGAGGGCCAGAGTGGAGATAGCCTGCTGGTGATCCACAATGGCACCCTCAAAGGAGGGCTACTGGGCTGGCTACGAACCGAAGGCGAGCAGGCGGGGCGTCCCGAAGCACTCTCGGACTCCGATACCGTGGTGCTGGCCGGCTGGCTTGCTGCGGAGATCGGGGGAGTCTCGGCCGAGAAGCGACAAGCGGCTTTGGCAGAAGCACTGCGGCGCTTGCTGGCTCAGGCGGAGTTAGAGGGCGACCCCACGCGGAGCTACACGGGAATAAACTTGCTCATTGCGGCTCCTGAGGGACTCTATGCCCTCCGACAATTTTCTAAAAATGCAGAGTATTACACGCTCTTCGCCCGACCCCTCGTGAGGGGGGGCTGGGTGTTGGCTTCAGAGCAGACGGACACCGAGCCAGGCTGGGAAGCACTGAGCCCCGGTGAGCTGGTATTCTATGGGGCAAGTCATGGCACGGTTGAGAAAGAAAAATTGGTATGAGTATTCCAGATAGAATCGGGCGGCTGGGAAAAGCCTATGTGGGCGTGATCAAGGACAAGATCGACTCTGAGCTAGGCGAGCGGGAGGCCGCTCTGAGCGAGCTAGATAGCAGCCCCGGCGATAGAGTGCCTGCTTCTGCCTCAGGAAGGCGTGTACCACCGCCTCCCCAAAGTGAGCTCTCGGACGTGGATAGCCTCATGCGTCGTGCGGAAGAGAAGATCGCCAGCGCTCGCCGGGAGCTGGAGTCGCGCCAGGAGCTGACTCCACCGGCGGCGACGGTCTCTGCGCCTGTGTCGCTGCCTGTGGACACCAACCCCTTGGCCGCTGATTATCGTGTTCTGAATCTGTCTCCGGGGGCGAGTTTAGGGGAGGTGCAGGCCGCCTACGAGGACTTGCTGCGCCGGAGCGATCCCAAGCGCTTCCCTGAGGGCTCCAATGAGCAGGCTCAGGCACGCCGGATTCTGGAGCGCGTCAACCTAGCCTACGAAAACCTCCGCCGTGAGAACAACCCCACCGAAGATCGGTTCGCCAAGCTGGAGCTGTGAGCGCACAACCCCAGGTGGTGGTCTACGGAACCGTGGCGCTGGATCGGCTCCTGCCTTTTGGCACAACCCGATGGCAGGAGTTTCCCGGTGGGGAGGCGCTCAACACGGCCTACCAGCTTGCAGGCTGGGGCGTAGATGTTGCGCTGGTAGGAACGGCCATTGGGACGGATGCCGAAGGGGAGCGCCTGCGCCAGCTGATAGATATGGCTGGGCTCTCCCGGGCGCATATCCCGGATGATCCGAGTGCCGTTACTCCCGTCTGTGAGATTTGCATTGGCCAAGATGGTGAGCGGCAGATGCAGGGACGTGGCTTTGCACAAGCGGTCGCTCCACCCGTGCCGGAGGCGCTGTTTGCCCACAAGCCCGTTGTCGCCGTAGACCCCAACCTGGGAACAAGTGCCCTCCAGACCGCGCTCCGTGCGGCTGCACTTGGCTGCTCTGTTGTCGCAATGGACTTTGTCCACGTGCCGGAAGTGGCCGCAGTCGCCACACTGCTGCAGTATAGCCCCGAGTCACTGCGTCGCTTTGGCCCAGCTCAACTGACAAAGTCCAAAGCCCGCGTCGAGATTTTTACTCAAGGAAACGAAGGAGGAACTGTCACCGATGACACGGGCTCGTGGCACTACCCTGCCTATCCCAGCTTCGATATTCTGGACACGACGGGAGCAGGGGACGCTTTTCGCGCCGGGCTCTGCTATGGACTACTTCAGAGCTGGCCGCTCAAAAAGACCGTTGACTTCGCCAGTGCGGCGGCCGCCTGCCACTGTCGGCGGCTGGGGGGGGCGTCTCAGGTCCCTCTGGAGGAGATTGACGCGCTCCTGTCGAAAAAAACGCAAAATATTTTTTGAGTCTCTATCAGAATCCGCCTATGTCAACCGTACTACATGCAGAAGAGGGAGTTGTTGCGCTCCGCAAGGCACTTCGCTCCGGGCAGTCCACCGCGATTGATAGGGCTGCCGCACCGTATATCACCTCGCTTCGGGAACCACTGGTGGCCTATGCTGATCGGCTGATCCGCTCGTCGTGGCGTCCGCTGGGGCTGGAGGGCGACGATCTATTGCAAGATGCTTGGCTCCGAGCGCTTCGCTATCTTACCGAGCCTGCGGGGGAGGCCATTGGGACCTTTGAGCATCTCCGGCGGCTGTTGATGCGAATGATCAAGCAGCGCTTTTTAGACATGCTGGATCGTGCGGAAGGCCGCGATGAGAAGGGCTACGACGAGGCACAGGCGGAGCAAGTTGCGGAGGGAGGAAGCGATCTGGGTGAAGGGCTTCTCTGGCTGGAGTCAGGTCAGCGCCAGAAGCTAATCGGGGCCCTTTTTGCAGGGGAAGAGGCGTTTAAGGCCGCTTGCTCGCGGAGGCCCAAGCGGCGTGCGCGGCACTACCAAGGCTACGTGCTCTTCATATTGGCGCAGTTCTACCAGAATGAGGTGCTCTCGGATCGGGCCGCGGCAAGTCTTTTTGAGCGCTACATCGCTCTGCTCGGGGTCTCGAAGTCTGACTGGGCGACTTTAGAAGCGGTGGCCGCGCAGCCCGAAGCAGGTGAGGCCGAGCTAATGAGCGCAGTGAGTGCTCTCTGTGAGACGAATATTGCGGATCGGGGGAAACTGAGCGTGCTGCGCTACGAGCTGGGACTGCTGGCGGGATAGAAGACCATGAAAATTACGAACGATCAGATTGTCGCTGTGGCTGAGGGGAGCGCGGATGTGCTCACCGAGCGCCTGGTGCTTGCTGCCGCCCTACACGATCCCGCGCTACAGCGACGTCTCACGCTGCTGCGCTCTGTGGATGCCATAGAGGCAGAGGCCGACGAAGAACCACTTCCTCAGCTCGCTCCTGCACGGCTTGCCCGACTCACCGAGGGGATGGAGGTTGCTGCGCGGCGTGTGGGGCGGGAGTTTCAGGAGAGCCAAGTGGCCCCCTCACCAAGCTGGCTCGCCGCAGTCCGTGGCACTCTCCGACGAAGCTTTCTTCTGCAGAGACGCTCCGTGCGCCTCTCAGCACTCGCCCCGGCCTTGGCCGCCGCCGCCGAAAGCCTGCACGTTCAGCGCGATGTTTTTGATGTTGATGGCATGCATATCGAGATCCATCAGCTTCCTGAAAACCCGCCTCGGCTGCGCTTTTTGGTGGATGCCAGCCAGGCGGAAGGCTTTCTCACCGAAGAGGTGAGTGCGGCGACTCTGGCGCTTCAGGAAGAGGGGGTTCTTGATCTGTGGCTGGTGACGGTTCCTCTGAATGCGGAGGGGCGTGGTCTGTGGGAGCAGCCTGCCCCAACGGTTCGTGGGGCCGTGGGCTTGCTGGGTGTGGCGCTGGTAGGGGAGTAGATGCCACCCAAGGTGCTAGAGCGGCTACAAGCACTACTGGAGCGGCGCACGGGCGCTCCGACAGCCGCAGCAGCTCCCACTCTGGTCTGGCTGGCTCTGAAGGCGCTGGAGCACCCAGAGCTGGCTCCGTATCTTGCCGATCCGCTCTTGCCCTGCGCGGGAGAGTTTCTGAGCTTGGACAGCCAGCAGTGGGCGCTCCAAAACGCCTCTGTGGGGCTTCTTGACAAGAATATCCCCTGCCTGGGAATGCTCTGGGGGGCACTCTACCGTCCTGCGGAGCAGAAAGCAGTGGCGTGCCGTGTGGCCGTTGCCGCGCTCCCTGTCGAGAACCTAGCCACGACCGGCTGGCCTGACCCCGAGCCAATCTTATTGGTAAGCGCCGATGTGAGGCAAAGCGCGGAGGCGGCTCTCACGGAAGCGCTTCGGCTGATTGAGCAAGTGGGACTGCCCCCGCCTCGCCCTGTCCGGCTCCTCTACGCGGTAGAGCAGGCGGAGGAAGCCGTGGGGGACTCACTCGGGCTGCCACTCTTTCTGGCAATGCTCTCTGCTCTGACGGAGCGGCCACTAAACCCTGCCTGGGGCGCGACGGGAGCGCTGCTCAAGGGGACTCTCAAGTCGGTGGGCTGGATCGGGGCAAAGGCGGAGTCTCTCGCGGCACACGATGTGACGCTGCTCTGTCCCGAAAATGTCTCCACACTCGCTGAGGCGGCGGCGAAGGCGCTCTTGCAAGGGGATGTTTTCACCCAGCCAACCCGCACGCAGACCTATCCTCTGGTCTCTGAGCCGACATTCCTAGCCGCCGATACGGAGCTTCCTGATCCTCTGGGGGCGCGAGCAGGGATCGCGGCGTTTGAGCAGACTGTCTGCGCGGCTCTGGAGCGTCACGGGGGCTTTCTCTACCGGCAACAGGCAGGCGTGGAGGAGGGCGTGCGTGCGGCCTTTGCAACGCCACAAGAAGCGTGTGCCGCCGCCGTCGCGGTGCAACAGGCTCTGCTTTACCGGCTCTGGCCAGAAGGCACAGTGCCCCTTCGGGCGCGTATTGGTATTTTCAAAGGGAGTGCGGAGCGCGTGCAAGAGGGCTACTTTGGGGCGGCACCAGGGCAGGCATTACGGCTGATGCAGGCGGCACAGCCCGGACAGATTCTCCTTCCCGAGGAGCTCGTCTCTTTTACTCCAGCGCCGGTTATGCCACTGGGAAAGCACCGCCTGCGGGATCTCTCCATGACCCTGACTCTCTACCGGCTGGATGCGCCCGGTGTTCCTCTCTGTGACTTACCTCCTCGGACACTTCGGGTTCGCAACCACAACCTGCCGCTAGAGCCTAGCCCGCTGCTGGGGCGTGAGGCGGATCTAGCCGCGATTCGAGGGCTGCTGGAGAGCGGAAAGCGGCTAGTGACACTCACCGGCCCTGGAGGAGTGGGAAAGACCCGCCTTGCGCTTCAGGTGGCCGCTGAGCTAGCAGAGCGCTATCCCGATGGTGTCTGGTTCGTCCCGCTCGCTGAGGTGCAGGAGGAAGGAGGGCTTGTCCATGCGATTGCCGAAGCGATGGGGCTCGCCATTCGCGATAGCCGGGTGAACTTTATCGAAGCCCTCGCCGAGCGCCGTGCCCTTCTGGTACTGGATAACTTTGAGACCGCTCTGGCTGCCGCTTCCCGCGTCGCCCAGCTTCTGCGTCAGGCTCCAGAACTCACCTGCCTGGTGACCTCACAAGCCCTCCTCTCTCTCTCCGGCGAGTGGCGCTTTGAAGTGCCTCCTCTGGTTCTTGCTGAGGCGGAGCGCCTGTTTATTGAGAGAGCGCTTCAAGCAGAGCCGGGGCTCTCTCTTTCCGAAGCCGATGTGGCGTGTATCGGTCGCATTTGCCAGCGCCTAGAGGGGATGCCTCTTGCCGTCGAGCTTGCCGCCGCCCGTCGCCGCCTTTTCTCATTGGAGGAAATCGAGTCTCGTCTCGACGATGCCCTGAGCCTTCTTATCACCCGAACCCGTGATGTCCCGGAGCGTCAACGCACGCTCCGTAGGGCTCTAGAGTGGTCGTTTAGCCTCCTCGATCAGGAAGAGCAAGGCCACTTTCTACGGCTCTGCGTCTTGCCCGGTAGCTTTAACTTAGAGGCCGCAAGAGCTGTCTGTGAGGAGCCCGAGATTGGGGAGTGGTTGCTAGCCCTGGAAGAAAAATCTCTCTTGCGAAAAGAATCGAATGACCGCTGGCGAATGCTTAGTATCGTCCGAATTTTTGCTCAAGAACGTCTCCATCAGGCTACTGCTGAGCAAGAAGCGGCTCACGAAGGCTTATTGACCTACTGTATTGATCTTTCGTGTCGGTGTGCGGAGCATCTGGATACAGAAAAAGAGCAGGTGATTTTCACGATTCTGGATGCTGACTTTGATCTTATCCGAGCGTCCATGGAGTTAATGTATTATCAAACACCTCAGCGTTTTGCTGAGTATCTTCTTAACCTTGATTTTTTCCTTCGTCGAAGAAGATATCTAAGTGAACTCGAGCATTGGTGTGATCTAGTTCTAGAAAGAGCCGAACAATTATCTTTGTCTCTCAAAGGAAGACTCTTGATTGTTAAATCCTATCTCCTACGTGAGCGGGAAAGGAACGAAGAATCAATAGAAATTCTAAAAGAAGTCGAATCTATTTCTAAGCAGATCAAAGATGATTTTATGTATGCAGATTCTATAAGTAGTCAAGGAATTATATTGGTTCGCAAAAAAGAATATGACAAAGCGATAGCTTTTTATGATACCGCGATTGATATTTATATTAATAATAATAATCTTGTTCGTTATGTTAGAACTTTAAATAGTCGTGCGCAGGCAAAAATTCGCCAACAGAAATTTTCTGAAGCCGAAAAAGACTTGATTCAAGCCAATGAAATTGGAGAAAAAATACACTGCACGCGAGACTTATGTGTGACGATGAATAATTTGGGATATTTATTTTATACTTGTGGGGATTATGATAAAGAAATATTTTATACGGAAAAATGTATAGAATTACTTTTGGGTGTTGATGATAAATTGTCATTTATTGCTGCAATAATGAATTATTGGAATAATAGAAGTCGTGTATTTAAGATAAATATTAGAGTTTTTATTATAGGTGATATTATTTATAATCGTGTTGGTATTCCCAAGATTTTATACGATAATCATGCTCTTATAAAATCTATTTCTGAACGAGATGGTATAACTAATGTTAATGAGATTTATGATGAATATCGTGATACGGACTTCTCGGATTTGAAAATGATAAAACGAATGTTAGATGAATTGGCATATAAAGTGTAGGGCTAAATATATGTGAATATCATCTAGATTTTTTAATTCCTAAGGCTTAGAGATTTTTTTACCTTGCCTTGCCTATTGGTGAACTTTAGGGTAAACTTTGTCGAATCTTGTAGACTCGATTGTGGAAGAGCGTAGTCAGGGTCATCGAAGACGCGTCTTGATCACGAGAGGGTACAACCTTTTAGGAATGGAGAATTATCATGGCATACGGTCATGTATCGAAAAAAAA
>NZ_CBAYMC010000188.1:0-8832 GCF_964826245.1 Armatimonas sp.
CGGATAAAAAATGGGCCGTAGTGCCCATAGTCAGCGGGCCACCAGTCCTGCGACGAGGTCATGAGCGCGAAGATGTCCTTCTTCACGGCCTTCAGATCCAGCGTCTTAAACTCGGCGGCATAGTCGAACTTCTCGTCCATCGGGTTGGAGGCTGAGGTGTGCTGGCGCAGGATATTCAGGCGAAGCTGATCGGGCCACCAGTCCCGGTTCTGCATCCCACGCCCCGCCACGGCCTGCTGCTCTGGCGCTGTTTCAGCTTCGGCATGAAATGGGCACTTGCCCACGGTGCTGGGGATCGTAGGCACACTCTCGGTGGGCTTCTCTGGAGCGAGAAGATCCGTAGGCACACCAGGGAAGGCAGCCGCAGTGGACGCAACGGCACCGGAGGCTAGCGTGCAGCCTAGCGCAGCCAGAAAGTTCCGGCGGCTACTGGTTGGAGCGCTATCGCCCTCGGGGCTCTCAACATCGTGATTGATAGGGTTTGACATGCTCCCATTATCTCCGCGAGTGAGGGCAGGATCAACCCGGTTTCACCGATGTTAAGCTTCGGATTTTTCGATCAATGGCTGCGTCTCGGGGAGGTGGCGTAGGAAGGCGACGAGGCTTTGGGCATCGCGGTCGTCTTGGCTGGTTTTTCGGATCACGAGGCCAATATCGCGACCGGGCTTGGGGGAAACAAAGGGCAGGACGCACACGGAGTCGTCGGGCTTGCGAGTGGCGAGCGCGGGAAGGATCGCGATTCCGAGCTGGGCGGCCACGAGGGCACGCTGTGTCTCTAGCCCGGCGGCGTGGACGATGCGCTTGTGGGCCAGAAATGCCGTTCCACACGCCGCGAGCACTTGGTCGCGTAGGCAGTGGCCTGGCTCCAGAAGGAGCATTTCGTCGAGCGGGACATCGGCCACGGTTAGCGCAGTTTTCTGCGCCAGTGCGTGCTGGTGGCTCACCGCAAGGCAGAACGGCTCTCGAAAGAGCGGGTAGACGGCTAGGTCGCTCTCGTCCTGAGGAAGGGCGAGCAGCACGCCATCGAGCTGCCGGGCGCGGAGCTGACGCAGAAGCTCCTCGGTGAGCGCTTCGGTGAGTACGAGCTGGAGCTTGGGGTAGGCGGCTTGGAGGGGCTGCAAGATCAGCGGGAAGAGATAGGGCGCAAGGGTCGGAAACGCCCCGAGGCGAAAACGGCCACAGAGCGGGGCACTCGCCGACTGAAATGTCTGTGCGAGGATCAGGGACTCGTCTAGAACAATCAGCGCCTGGCGCACCACGCTCTCGCCCTCGGGGGTAAGCGAGACACTGCGGCTGGTGCGGATAAAGAGGGGGACGCCAAAGGCCGCCTCGATCTTCTTCACGATTGCAGAGAGAGTCGCTTGGCTCAGCCCAAACTCTTCGGCCGTGCGAGCGAAGTGCCGACGCTCGGCTAGGGTCACCAGCAGGCGCAGGTCACGGAGCGAGAGGTTCTCGATACGATCCATCCCCGAGAGTGTACCTGAAGTGGTCTAGCAAGCCGTCGCAGGCAGCATCGAGGAGCTGATAGGTAAGGGCAAAGTTGCCGTCGTACCAGGGATCGGGCACTTCGGTGTAGCCCAACGCGGGAGCGAACTCAAGCACAGGGCGCAGCGTGCCGACAGGTTCCCCCAGTCGGCGGACATCGCGCAGGTTGGCGCTGTCCATGGTCAGGAGATAATCAAAAGCACCAAGATCGGCGCGGGTAAGCTGACGAGCGCGGATGCTGGAGAAGTCAATCCCGTGCTGTTGAAGAATCTGCTGCGTGCCTCTATGCGGCAGCTCGCCTGCGTGCCAGCCGCCCGTCCCTGCCGAGTCGCATAGAATCCGTGTCTCTAGCCCCGCTTGCTCAACTTTGTGCCGAAAGATCGCCTCCGCCATCGGGGAGCGGCAGATATTTCCCAGGCAGATAAACAGAACACGCATCGTAATCAAAACTCTGACCATTACTCCCCCTCCTCCCAGGATTGGGAGGAGGGGGCTGGGGGAGGAGGGCTACTCGACGCTGAGAATCTCCAGGGTCATCGTCCCGCCAGGCGTGGTCACCGCGACACTCTCCCCGACCTTCTTACCCATCAGTGCGGCTCCTACGGGCGAGGCGGCGGAGATGAGGTCGTTGGCGGGGTCTGCTTCGTAGGAGCCCACGAGCCTATACGTGATCTCCTCCGCGAACTCTGTATCGCGGACATGAACCGTCGAACCCAAGCCCACGATGCCACTGCCGGGGACGCTCTCAGGGACGAGAATCGCGCGCTCTAGCATCGCTTGGAGATCGGCGATTCGGCCTCCAATGAAGCCCTGCTGACGCTTGGCGTCTTGGTAGTCAAAGTTCTCCGAGAGATCCCCTAAGTCGCGGGCCTCACGGATGCGAATCGCAAGCGCAGGCATCTCAACACTGCGTAGCTGCTCCAGCTCATCTTCGATTTTTTTCTTGCCTGATACAGTCAGGACGATATCTTCAGCCATAGCCGTTTCCTAAACCAACACAAATAGCCCCGAATGTGTTCGAGGCAGTGAGGCGATTATAGCCCTGTTTCTTCACACCGTCAAGAAAAATTGAAAAAAAATAGGCTCACACTGTTGACAGGTAGATAATACAGCGGTAAATTAAGAATTCGTGCCACAATAGGAGGAGCCGCGGAAAGCGACCCAATAAGTGGCATTTTGGGCTCGGAGAGCCGAGGTCTGTGTACCCCGACCTCGTCACACGAAGCCCGAATTAGGAGGGGTTCCAGTCCGTATGGAAATTCAGCATCAGGCGAAGCGTACCGAGCATGCCGCCCCGATCCCCAATCTCGTCGAACTGCAGCTAGATTCATTTCGCTCGTTCCTCGAAGATGGGTTGCATGAACTGTTCCGATCTTTTTCTCCCATCTATGACTTCACCGGTCAAACCGCCATTGAGTTGGTGGACTTCACTCTAGGTGAACCAAAACATTCTTTGGAGCAGTGTAGGTCACGCGATGTGACCTTTGAAGTGCCGATTAAGGCGCGTGTTCGACTGACGAGTACTGGTCAGGAAGTGATCGAGTCTGAGGTCTATCTGGGCGATCTGCCCTTGATGACCGCGAAGGGGACTTTTGTGATCAATGGCGCTGAGCGCGTCGTGGTCTCACAGCTCTCACGCTCTGCGGGTATCTACTTCCGCGACTCTCTGAGCAACTTACTGGAGTGGCAGTTCTTTGCGACTCTGATTCCCTCAGAAGGTCCTTGGGTAGATATTGAGACGGATGCGGGTGCCATTACGGTGCGCATCGGGCAGAACAAGAAATTCTCGATCATGACCCTGCTGCGGGCACTTCACGCCTTCGATGTCGCTTCCCCGGAGGGTGAGTTTGTCATCGAGTTCCGTGAGCTCGTGGGCAAGACCCTGGCGGAGACGATTGTTGACGAAGTGACGGGCGAGGTTCTTCTGGAGAAGGGCACCGATGTCACGGCGGATCACTACCGTGAGCTTGTCAAGGCGCTGGGCGGCGAGCAGGCGGTTCGTACTCGCAAGACCAAGTGTCTCCTAACCGGCTTCGATCTCGAAACCGATGCGCAGTTTTTAGAGTACTTCAGCACTCGCACCATGGTGACCAGCGAGCAGCTCGCCGAGGTGGATGTGGATGCGGAAGCGAAGTGGCGCTATGCCCCGACCGATCTCTTCGACGCGGCGGGTAAGCTGATCGTCCCGGCCTACGCCCGAATTGACCGTGAGGTCTCGAAGAAGCTGGCGGTTTTAGAGCGCGAAGTTGAGGTGCTGGAAGTGCACCGCTTCATCGGGGCTAGCCTTGAGCTAGAAGAGGCTAAGATCGTCGATCGCAAGAGCGCCCTTCACGATATCTACCACAAGATTCGTCCCGGCGACCCTGTGACCGATGACTCTGCCAAGGCGCTACTGCACTCGATGTTCTTCGACACACGTCGCTATGATCTGGCTAAGGTGGGGCGCCACAAGCTGAACAAAAAGTTGCGCATCTCGCTGCCGCTCTCGGTGCGCAATATCACCAAGTACGATCTGATCGCCGTGATTGAGTATCTTATCGGGATGCAGGAATCGTCCCGTGCAGAGGCATCGGAAGAGGCGAAGATGCGCTTCACGACCGATGACATTGACCACCTTGAGAACAAGCGCGTTCGCTCTGTCGGGGAGCTGCTCTACTCGCAGCTTCGCATGGGCTTCTTGCGCATGGAGAAAGTGGCCAAAGAGCGCATGACTCAGTACGATGCGGAGAATATCATTCCCCAGGTCGTGCTCTCGGTCAAGCCCGTGAGCGCCGCGATCAAGAGCTTCTTTGGCTCCTCGCAGCTCTCGCAGTTCATGGACCAGACCAACCCGCTGGCTGAGCTCACCCACAAGCGCCGTCTCTCGGCTCTTGGACCCGGTGGTCTCTCTCGTCAGAGCGCCAAGCTGGAAGTCCGTGACGTCCACCACTCGCACTACGGTCGTATCTGTCCGATTGAGACGCCTGAAGGCCCCAACATTGGTCTGATCGGCTCGCTCGCCGTGCACGCTCGTGTGGATCCGTTTGGGTTCATCGAGACCCCGTACCGGCGTGTCATTGGGGGCAAGGTCAGCCGCGAGCTGGACTGGCTGCCTGCCGACAACGAGCACCACTACCATATCTGCCCGGCGAGTGTTCGCCTCGCCGAAGATGGTAGCTTTACCACGGCTCTGGTGCAGGTGCGCCACAACCACGAGTATCCCTATGTTCCCGCCAAAGAGGTGGAGTACATGGATGTCTCGCCCCAGCAGCTTGTCTCGGTTGGTACGTCGCTGATTCCGTTTCTTGAGAACGACGATGCCAACCGTGCTCTGATGGGCGCGAACATGCAGCGCCAGGCTGTTCCGACACTTCGTCCCGATGCGCCTCTGGTCAAGACGGGAATGGAGCGGCGTGCGGCTCTGGACTCCGGCGCGATCATTGTTGCCAAGCGCGGCGGTCGGGTCAAGAAAGTCACCAGCGAGGAGATCATTATCGAGACCCGTGAGGGCAAGATTGATCGCTACTGGCTGCTCAACATGATCCGCTCCAACCAAGCGACTTGTATCACGCAGCGTCCTATCATCGAGCCGGGTCAGCGTGTCAAGCAGGGGCAAGTGCTCGCCGATGGGCCGTGTACCGACGGGGGAGAGCTGGCACTGGGACAGAACGTCTTAGTCGCCTTTATGCCCTGGAATGGCTACAACTACGAGGATGCTATCTTGCTCTCTCGTCGTATGGTTCGCGACGATGTCTACACGTCGATTCATATTGAGAAATATGAGCTTGAGGCACGCGACACCAAGCTAGGACCTGAAGAGATGACCCGCGACATTCCCAATGTCGGGGAAGATGCTCTCAAAGACCTAGACGAAGAGGGGATTATTCGCATTGGAGCAGAAGTCCGAAGCGATGATATTCTCATTGGAAAAGTTGCCCCCAAGGGCCAAGGGGAGCTGACGGCGGAAGAGCGCTTGATTATCGCCATCTTTGGCAAAAAAGCCGAAGAGACCCGCGATGTCTCGCTGCGCGTTCCACACGGTGAAAAAGGCAAGATCGTTGACATTAAAGTCTTCTCGCGCTACAAGTACAAAGATGCGAGCGGCAATATCTTCAACTTCTCCAAGCGGCCCGACTCGCTGGAGTCGCCCTACGATGGCAGTGAGCTGGAGCGTCTGACGCCCGATGAGCTGCAAGCGGGCGTCAATAAGCTTGTCCGTGTCTATATCGCCCAGAAGCGTAAGATCATGGAAGGCGACAAGATGGCGGGCCGCCACGGCAACAAGGGGGTGGTCTCTAAGATCATGCCGGAAGAGAACATGCCGTTCCTGCCCGATGGTACTCCGGTGGACATTGTGCTCAACCCGCTGGGTGTGCCTAGCCGCATGAACATCGGTCAGATCATGGAGACGCACCTTGGGTTGGCCGCTCGTGAGTTTGGTGTCCAGTTTGTGGAGCCGATCTTTGAGGGGTCTAACGAAGAGGAGATTCTCGGTGAGATGAACCGCTTCGGTGAGAAGCGCCGCCGCGAGATGCTGATGCACTATGTTAAGAGTGATCTGCAGCTCTCGGTGGATTTCCCGGAAGTGAGTGAGGGTGGACAGAACCTAGAGGATCTCCTCGGGCCTCTGGAAGCCGCACTCCGCGACCTGGATGCCGAGACTCTGGAGCGCGTTTCTTCGACCCTGATGGGACCAGAAGTCATCGACAATATTCCTGCTGACTTCCCCTACGATGCCCTGATCAAGGAGATCCGGGAGCGTGTCTGGCGGCGAGTGGGCTTCCACGAGGATCTCTGTAAGATGGATCTTCGCGATGGACGAACCGGTGAGAAGTTCAACATGGCCGTGACCGTGGGCAATATCTACATGCTCAAGCTCTCGCACCTGGTGGACGACAAGATCCATGCTCGGTCAACTGGCCCCTACAGCCTCGTGACTCAGCAGCCCCTCGGTGGTAAAGCTCAGTTCGGTGGACAGCGCTTCGGCGAGATGGAAGTCTGGGCCCTAGAGGCGTATGGCGCAGCCTACACGCTTCAGGAGATTCTTACCATCAAGTCTGACGATGTCTTAGGCCGTGTGAAAACCTACGAGTCTATCGTCAAGGGTGAGCCCATGCTGGAGCCTGGTGTGCCAGAGTCGTTTAAGATTCTGGTCAACGAGCTACAGAGCCTCGCTCTAAAAGTGACGGTCGAGGATGTTGCCGGTGCTGAGATTGATCTGAAGGACAAGGATGAAGACTTCCTTGATGACGAAGCCAGCCGCCGCCGTGCGCAGATTCGTCGTCAGCAGGAGTCAGAAGACTCGTTGCTTCTGAGCTAGTTTGTTTTTCTAAGAGTTGGTTTGGCCCTGTGTGGTTTCTAAAAGCACACAGGGCACTGCCTTGTTTCCGAAAGGGAAAAAATGGCCGACGCTAGTACATTTGATAAAATTCGTATCGGGATCGCTTCCCCCGATCAGATCCGCACTTGGTCTTATGGTGAAGTCAAGAAACCTGAGACCATTAACTACCGAACGTTTAAGCCCGAGCGTGATGGGCTTTTCTGCGAGAAGATCTTCGGCCCTACCAAGGACTGGGAGTGTCACTGTGGGCGCTACAAGAAAGTCAAGTTCAAAGGGGTCGTCTGTGACCGCTGTGGGGTTGAGGTTACTCGCTCCAAAGTTCGCCGCGAGCGCATGGGCCACATCGAGCTTGCCTCGCCTGTCTGCCATATCTGGTATCTGAAAGGCGTTCCGTCGCCGCTGGCGCTTCTTCTGGACATGACACCGCGTCCTCTGGAGAAAGTGCTTTACTTCGCCAGCTACATTGTCACCGATATTGACAAGTCGCGCATTCTGACGGGGATGGAGCAGTTCAAGCAGGCCGTTGAGCAAGAGATCCAGCAGATTGAGGACGACCGCGATGTGGCTATTGTTGAGTGGCGCGAGGAGATCGCCCGCGAGATCGCCATGGGCCGCCCGGTCAATCCTGAGGCGATGTACAACGAGGATGGCGAAGAGCTAGAAGTTGAGCGTGTCGACTACACGGAAGAAGAGATTGCCGATAAGTACAAGTATCTGGAAGATCGCATTGCCCAGGAGAAAAAAGACGCCGAAGAGCAGGCGCTGATCCTCCGTGCAAGTCTGGAGAACCTGCCCAAGGTCGAGAAGAAGATGCTCGTGGCCGAGGACGACTGGCGCGCGATTGAGCGCTTGATCGAGGTGGTCAGCCGCCGTATAGACGAGAGCCTGGAAGACATCATCCAAGCTGGTCTGGGGGGGGCGGCGATCAAGAAGCTCCTCATGGAGATCGAGCTGGAGCCGCTTCAGCGCTCGCTTCGAAAAGAGATCGAGGAGACGACCAGCCCGCCTAAGAAGCTCCGCGCCATCAAGCGTATCGAAGTTGTCAATGCCTTTATTGACTCCAAGAGCCGCCCTGAGTGGATGATCCTCGATGCGGTTCCGGTGATCTCGCCAGAGCTTCGCCCAATGGTGCAGCTCGATGGGGGACGTTTTGCCACGTCTGACCTCAACGACCTCTACCGACGGATCATCAACCGTAACAACCGTCTGAAGAAGATTCAGGAGATTCGCGCTCCTGAGAGCATTGTGAATCACGAGAAGCGGCTTCTTCAAGAGGCCGTGGATGCGCTGATTGACAACGGACGCCGCACTCGCCCGGTAACGGGAAGCAATGGGCGTGCGCTTAAATCTCTCTCGGACATGCTCAAGGGTAAAGAGGGCCGGTTCCGTAAGAACCTGCTCGGCAAGCGCGTGGACTACTCCGGTCGCTCCGTGATCGTGGTCGGCCCGGACTTGCACCTCCATGAGTGTGGTCTGCCGAAAGAGATGGCACTGGAGCTCTTTAAGCCGTTTGTGATGAAGACTCTCGTGGAGCGTGGCTTCACCAGCAACATCAAGACCGCCAAGCGCATGATCGAGCGCATGCGTCCTGAGGTCTGGGATGCGCTGGAGGAAGTCATTAAAGAGCATCCCGTGATGCTCAACCGTGCTCCCACCCTACACCGCCTCGGAATTCAAGCCTTCGAGCCCAAGCTTGTGGACGGCAAAGCGATCCAGCTGCACCCGCTGGTCTGTAAAGCCTTCAACGCGGACTTTGACGGCGACCAGATGGCGGTTCATATCCCGCTGTCGTCGTCGGCGCAGGCGGAAGCGCGCATCCTGATGCTCTCGACCCACAACCTGTTCTCGCCTGCCGATGGCTCGCCCATCGTCTCGCCACAGCAGGACATCGTTCTGGGAGCGTTCTTCCTGACGATGGACAAGCAGACCGACACGCTGCCTAGCGACAACATGCAGGAGCACATCGGTCGGGTGGTCGCGGTTCGCGATATCGTGGACAAGAGCACCGGTGAGGTTCTGGTCAAGGC
>NZ_CBAYMC010000189.1:0-8789 GCF_964826245.1 Armatimonas sp.
CACTCCGGGCGTGTCGCGCTCGACCATAAAGCACGAAAACTTGTCGCCGTCCACCTTGGCAAAGACCGAGAAGAGCTGCGCAAATGCCGTGTTGGTGATCCACATCTTGGTGCCGTTCAGTGTCCAGTGCTTTCCATCCCCGGAGAGCTGGGCGCGCGTCTGAGCGCCGAGTGCATCGGAGCCGGAGCCTGTCTCGGAGAGGGCAAAGGAGCCGATCCACTCCCCACTGGCGAGCTTTGGGAGATACTTACTCTTGAGTTCATGGCTCCCAAAGAACATCAGCGGTAGCGTGGCGATCACCGTGTGCGCCTCATGGGAGAGCGCAAACGACTGCTGCCAGTTGAGCTTCTCGGCGATCAAGGCTCCCGTGCGGTTGTCCAAGCCAAAGCCGCCGTAGGCTTCGGGCACTTCCGCACCGAGAAGCCCGGCTTCTCCGGCCTTGTGCATCAGAGTCGCCATGAGGTCTAGATCATGGGCTTCGATTCGCTCGACATGCGGCAGGACTTCTTTCTTCAGAAAATCCTCAGCGGAGCGGCCCATCAGCCGGGCCTCTGCGGTAAAGTCTTCGGGGCTAAAAACACTCTCAGGGGGAGCATCGTTTACGAGAAACGCGCCGCCCGGCAGCGGTGCCAGGTTACTCATTTTTCACTTCCTTTTTCTTCTGGGCGCGGACGAGAAGCTCCGCAATATCCACGATCTCAGGCGTACTTTCTTGCGAGGCGGCGACAGCAGCCACGGAGTCACCGACCATGACTTTACAGAACGGGCAGCCCACGGCAATCGTCTCCGCACCCGTTGCGATCAGCTCATCGGCACGGTTTCGTCCGGGACGCTGACTCGGTGGCTCTTCCATCCACATCCTGCCGCCGCCGGCACCGCAGCAGAACGTCTTGTCTTTGTTGCGCTCCGGCTCTAGCATCGGCAACTTCAGTGCCGCACGGAGGGTCTTACGCGGCGCTTCGGTCTCACCGTTCACCCGCGCCAGAAAACACGGGTCGTGGTAGGTGACAGAAGTGTCTAAGGGACTGTCTAGTTTCAGGCGACCACTCTCTAAGAGCTCAGCGAGAAGCTGCGTGTGGTGCAGGACATCGTAGTGGCCGCCGAGCTGCCCGTACTCGTTCTTGAGCGTGTGTAGGCAGTGGGGACACTGGGTGACGATGCGCTTGGCCTTGACTGCCTCCAGCGTCGCGATATTGGTTTCCGCGAGCTGCTGGAAGAGAAACTCATCCCCGATACGCCGGGCGGCATCCCCCGTGCAGCGCTCTTTGGGGCCAAGAACCGTGAACTTTACGCCTGCCGACGAAAGAAGCTCGGCGATGGCCTGGACGGTTTTCTGGGCGCGTGGCTCAAATGCCCCAGAGCAACCCACCCAGAAAAGCACCTCGCGCTCGTCATCGAGGGTTGCTTTGGTCACTGGCGGCTCTATATTTTTCGCCCAGTCCAAGCGCTGAGAGTTGGGAAGTCCCCATGGGTTCTCCTTGCTCCCCAGCTGGCGCAGCATGGTCGCTCCCGAGCCACTGAGCCGTCCCTCAGCAACCCGGTGGCGACGAACCCCGTCAATCAGATCAACGTGGCGAATCAGCGACGGGCACTCATTCACGCAGGCATGGCAGTTCGTGCAGGCCCAGAGCGTCTCATCGGTCAGAAAGTCTAGCGGCACGGACTCTTTGCCATCTAAGTGGCGGCGAATGTCCAGCACAATGGCTTTTGGGTTTAGCTCCTTGCCAACCGCATGCGCGGGGCAGACATCGGTGCAGCGCCCGCACTCCATGCAGCCGTCTAGGCTAAGCCGCTGCCAGAAGTCTAGGTCCGCCAGCTCCGTGAGCCCAATCTTGCCCGTTTCCTCAACATCATCGAGGGCAATCGGCTCCAGCACTCCCATCGGGCGCTCGGGCTGAAGCGCGACACTTGCGGGAATGGTAAAGAGATGGAAGCGCCGACCATAGGGTAGCAGCGCGATCACGGCCAGCACCAGCAGCACGTGCACCCACCAGATCAGCATGTAGCTCATTGGGACTGTCTTTGCCACCGCAAGGCCCACGGGCGTAAAGCCCGCAAATGCCAGCCGCGCAGGGTCGGCGGCAATTCCCGCGCCTTCCAGCAAGAACCCCGTAACCGTCGCCACCAGACAGAGCGCCAGAAACCCCGAGTCGTAGGGTGAGTTCCCCAGACTCTCAGGCTTGGTGACTAAGCGCCGCCAGAGTGCCACACACAGCGCGATCAGCAGACCGAGGCCAAAGATATCCAGTGCGGCCTTGACGATGAGATAAAACTTCCCTTTGTAGAACCAGTGCTCCCCAAAGATCAGCGCCCCGTAGTGCTCAATGGCGACGATCACCGTGCCGATAAAGAGCGCGAGAAAGCCGTAGAAAATCCCCGCGTGCATCCCGCCCGCCAGCTTTCGGCGGCGAACACGCCGCTGCGCCAGGGATTGGTCGAGGACACTGCGTAGCCGACCGGGCCAGTTCTTGACCGGCGGCAGAGGTTTTCCCCCGCGCCATACGGGCAAGCGCCGCCAGATGCCGTAGAAGCAAATAGCCATCGCGAGCACTGCCAGCAGGTAGAACACCACCTGCTGTGGCCCAGAGATATGAAAGAGAATTGTTCGTGTCGGCATCCTTGCTGACTTTCCAGGCCCCTAAAGTTTCGCGATCAGCTCGGGGACGCGCTTTATGGGCGCAAGGGCATTCATCTATGATTTTTCCATTAGATTATAGCATATCGTGCTCCATACCATGTTTCAGCGGGGCCGAGTTTGTGGCCTACCAGACCAAAAAATAGCCATCGCCCGTTAGTGCAACTCGATACGTCGCTGAACTTCCTGGAGGATTTCTTCGGCCTGTTCGGGGGGAACAACGAGAGTCAGGCGGAGGAACGCTTTTTTGCGCGTCACCCGGAGCCAGGTGTAGGTGTAGTTACGCTCAAGACGAACCCGCTTGATCTCGTCCCAAGCGAGCTTGACAGTGCCTGTCCCCCGGAAGTTTTGGTACGTTAAACCTTGCTCACTGAGGGTCAGGTACTGGGTGCCCTTTCGGTAGAGCCCGACACAAACAATCACCAGGCAGCTACTGAAGACACTCATCAAAGAGGCGATGGGTTTCCCCGTCTCCAGCTTCCAAATCACAATCGCAAGAGTCGCATTGAGGAGTAGAGCAATGAAGTTTGCCCAGAGCGCAAAGCGAGTTTGTTTACGTTGCTGAGGATTCAGGCGCACCACGTAGACCTTCTCAGGAGACTGTTGTGTTTGTTGCATCGGGTAGACTGACACCACGATGACCCGAAAAGTTGCGATTTCTGAGTCTGTTTCTTCCGTCATGATTGGCGGCGGACTTCCCTTTGCCCTGATTGCGGGGCCGTGTGTGATCGAGAGTGAGAGCCTCTGCCGCGAGATTGCGCAGAGCGTGAAGGCGACTTGCGAGGCGCTGGGGATTGCTTTTGTGTTTAAGGCAAGCTTCGACAAGGCAAACCGGACATCGGGGGCGGCGTTTCGTGGCCAAGGCCCCGTGCGTGGCCTGGAGATTCTGGCGGGGATTCGCCAGGACTTTGGAATGCCAGTGCTCACCGATGTCCACGAGCCCGCCCACTGCACGCTCGCCGCCGAGTACGTGGATATTCTCCAGATTCCCGCATTTCTCTCCCGCCAGACGGATTTATTGGTTGCTGCTGGGGAAACGGGCAAGGCGATCAATGTGAAAAAAGGCCAGTTTATGGCCCCACTAGACATTGTCAATGCCGTGAAAAAGATCGAGGCGACGGGCAACGAGCGGATTTTAGTCTGTGAGCGTGGGGTCAGCTTTGGCTACAACAACCTCATCGTGGACTTTCGGAGTCTGCCGCAGATGGCGGCAGCGACCCACTGCCCGGTTGTCTTTGATGCCACACACTCGGTGCAGCAGCCCGGCGGCCTCGGGACAGCGTCGGGGGGGACGCGGGAGTTCGTGCCACACCTCGCCCGCGCGGCCGCTGCGGTTGGGGTGGATGCGTTCTTTCTGGAAGTCCACCCGGAGCCCGAAAAAGCCCTCTCCGACGCCGCAACCATGCTCCCCCTCGCCGACCTGCCTGCCCTCCTTAAAACGCTTCAGGCAATTGCTCAAGCGGCGCAGTAAACGAAGAGAGCGCCATACCGGAGGGGAGTAGGTTCTCCCGTGCGGTGACGGCCTCCTCGAACACGGCAGCGAGGAGGTCGTCCCAGTGATAGTAGAGCCCGTCAATGTCTTCTAGGTTGGCCAGGAGCCGACCGTGCGACTCACTGCCTTCGGGAAGTTCTGAGAGCCCCTGCACATCCGCGATAAAAGTCGGGGCGTGGCGGATCGCGCCGGTCTGAGTGTCGGTGAGGACAAAGTAGCCCAGGCAGACCACACGTCCCAGAGTCACGCCCGCTTCTTCAAACGCCTCCCGACGAGCCGCCGCCTCGGGTGTCTCGCCGGGCTCTAGGTGCCCACTGGGAATGCACCAGCCGCGCCCGGGAATCTCCGCCAGCACGACCTTGTCGCCATAGAAGGGAAACACCAGCGCCGCCGGAGTCGGAAAGCCCACGGACTCGCCGCGCACAAAAGTCGCCTGATCGTTGCGCCACTGCGTCTTGGGAAAGCTCACTCTACCCCACCCGCACGGCCACGGTAGCGGGCGTTGGGGCCTTCGAGCATTCGTCTTGCTTCGTCGGTGAGGTCGGGGTGGGCGTGGGGGTCATAGCTGTGGACTCCCCAGGCGCTCTGGTGGGTGTGGTACTTCATAAAGAGCGTCCGGCGCTGGTTTTCACTGTTCCAAGGAAGCGTTCCGTGGGTCAGTGCCTCGGTGAAGATCACGGCATCGCCTGCCTCGCACGGCACGGGCCGCACGACCTCGGCGAGGCCATCGGCCATATTGGCCCACTCTCTGGGCAGCCTGTAGTTGGCTTTATGGCTCCCCGGGACGCACGCAAAGCCGCCATCGCCGGGGTTGCAGTCTTTGAGGGCGTAGGCCACGACCGTGAGGCCATTGTGCATCCGTCCCTCGGAGAAGCGATAGAACTGCCCGGCGTCAAACGGGGTTCCCCCACCGTGCAGCGTCGCGCCAATGGGGCCGAGGCCCGGTTTGAGGATCACATCGAGGTAGTCGTGGTCGAGGCGCGGGTGTGGGCCGATGAGCTCGGAAAGATAGGGCAGCAGTGCGGGGTTGGCGATCACGGCGCGGGTCTGGGTTCCCCACTCCAGGCAGGCCCCGAACCGGTGGCTGGTCTTCTCGGTTGCCTCTTCGGCGATTAGCTTCTCGTCCACTAGGGCATTGAGTGCCGCTACTTGCTCAGGGTTTAGAGCTTGCTTGACCACAAGATAGCCCCAGAGATCAAAAAAGTATTTTTCTTGCTCCGTCATAGCCCTATTGTACCTGCGTCGAGTTCATCACATTAGGTATCATGGGGTTATGCAACGCTTTCTTCTGACTGTCTTTCTTTCTGCCATCGTGCTTCCGGCCTATGCCCAGAGCACACCGGTTCCTCGCTTCAGTGCCAGCGCAGGCTCGTACTTGCCTAAAGGCTCGACCGATGACCGTCACTCCCAGACTCTCTTTACCTACCAGCCCCGCTTAAAGTCTGGCCCCCTCCCGATCAATACCGCTGTCTACTTAGAGACAAACCGGCACAAAACTGTCGTGGGGACGACGACCCGAGTCTCCGTGATGGAGGGAGTCGGCCTGATGCAGCGCTTTAATGTCCTGTCCACCGCCCCCAAGGCTCTCTACCAGTTTGGCGGCGTGGGCCTTTACCAACGACGTATCTCCACAACAACTGTCACAGGCACGGGCTCCACGGCGGTCACCACGGCGACCCATATTCGGGGAGTCTCTCCGGGAGCCAAGCTGGGTGTGGGCTACCAAAAAGACGAAATGTTCGTCGAGGTAGACTACACGCTTGTGGGGCGTATCAAGGGCAGCTCTCCCAGCGGTCTTGGCCTGCGGATCGGCCTTCGCCTCTAGCATCCGACGGTTCTTGGCACAACGGGCTATAATGAAGGCCACATGTCTCAAACTGACAGTATTCGAGTTCGTGTGGCCCCTGAAGAGGGCCGACGGCTCGGCAAGCTCCGTGCGGCAGTTCAGCTACTGCATTTCCTAGCGCTTCTCGGGGGTGTCTTTGCCCTCGTCTACCTCGCGTTCGCCTTCTGGAATATCACGGAAGCCATCGCCATTGCTTCGGGGAAGCGCGAGGGTTTTGGGGCAGTGCTTCCCCTCGTTCTGGCGACTCTGGGAAGCTGGAGCATCATGTACCTGCTCCACGACAAGCTCGGGATTCTGGGCTCGGCTAAGGCGAGAGCGACCCTGCTTCCTGCGGCAGAGGCGCTCTACACCGACACCGGTCCCGCTCCCCTCGCACGCCACTTTGTCGAGCTGCGAACCCAAGCGAAGAAAGGCCCCTTCAAAACGGACTGGGGCTGGCTGGTGGTCTTCCCCGATCGTCTGGAGTTTGTCGGGGAGCAGCAGACCATCACTCTGGAGAAGCGCCTTGTCGCGGGCCCGCCTCTGAGAGAGCCCAATGCCGCCGGGCTCCTCCCCACCTGGCTCGATCTCCCCGTCCGTGCAGACTGGCGAGGCGTAGCGCTGCTCTGCCGCGACAGCGCCCGCTCCCTCTCCGACACCGCCCGCGATGCCGCCGCGCTAGAAACAAGCCTCCAAGACTGGCTCATGCCGACACTCCCCCCAAGCGCCTAATGTCCGAGAAAACACTAGAGCCGCCAGAGGGTGAGAGGTGCCTCGGTGCCTTTGAGCTGGGCGGTGAAGCTTTGGCGGGGAATGGCGTCAGGGACATAGGCGAGGAGCTCGTCGGAGAGGACGATGTCGCCTCCGTGGCTCTGGCCTTGGATGCGGCTGGCGAGGTTGACGGTCTGGCCGAAGTAATCGAGCTGGCCGTTGGCGGTGACAGCAAGTGCAGGGCCGTTGTGAAGCCCGAGCTTCACGATCAGTGGATCACAAGCACTCTGGATCGTGAGGGCGGCTTGCACCGCTTTTTGGGGATCGTGGAACGCCGCCATCACCGAGTCGCCGATGGTCTTGACGATCGCACCGTCGTGTTTTTCTAGTATCTGAGTGAGCTGCTCGAAGTGCGCCCGAACCGTGGCATAGGACGGCGCATCCCCTTGTGTGGCGTACATCTGGGTGGAGCCCTTCAGGTCGGTGAAGAGAATCGTCACCTGACGCACGACCAGCTCTTGGCCGGGCGCAAGAACCTCGGAGCCAAAGTGCTTGCGAAACTCCGAAAGCGCCGTCACCTGCGCCGCCGTCGCTGCATCTTCCCGCCAAGCGCGTGTCTCTAGCCGAAAGAGCATCGGGTAAGGCTTTGGATTTTCTAGCACGAGAGGTGAGCGGTCCGTCAGCAGAATCTCCCGTGGCTCGGGCAGCTGCGGCGAGCGCAGGCGATACGTGCCGGGTGGCAGATCTACGGTGACTTTCTCCGTTGTCTCAGGGGGGACTTGCCACTGCATCACGACGTGGCGTAGGCGGTGTGGGCCGCCGATGCAAAACGTGGCGACGCCATCTTCGGCTTTCCGCAGGCTCGGCGCGACGGAGAAGCAGACCTCGACATCTTGGTCAAAGGTCGGGCCGAAGGCGATATTGCACGAGGCGCAGTGGGCTTTGTCCGGAGTGAGGGCATCGAGCGTCTCGACCGATGGCCCGGCACCACGGCACGCCGGACAGAGCAAGCGCCAGTGCAGCTCCAACTCGCCGCCACGCACGGCGCGCAGACAAGCTTTCAGAACCTCGATCCGATCCGCCTGCCAGCGATCTGCCAGACCAAACGGACGGAAATCTATCACCTCCTCGGGTGGCGCGGTGAGCAAGAATGCACGAAGACGTGCCGCGAGATCGTCACTGGGAGGGCTTTCGTAGAGACTCGGGCGATGATCGTGGTGCGGGTAGGGCGTCGGGGCCCTGCCTGCCAAATATCCGACAAAGCCCTCGCAGGCGCGGAGCAAGCCGCCCACACTGCTCTTGGTGATGCGTCTTGCCAAGAGCTTCTCGGCCACTCCACGCGGCTCGGCCTCGGACCAGACCGTGAGAGTGGTCCCGTCACCGTCGGTTTCTAGGTTCACGCCCACGCGGTAGACCGAGACAGGGCCGTTGTCGGGGAAGCGCTGCACCCACCAGCGGCTGGGCTTCACCCAGTGATAGGGCTCCTCGGCGTAGCGAAGTGTTAGCGGGCCAAAGCGGGCTTTTCCGCGTAGCGCTGAGCCGCCTTCACTTCTTGGCGTGAAGGAAAACGCGACGGGGGGCAGCTTGAGCTCTCGGTTCAGCCGCTCCGTGTCCGAGAGAAGCTCCCAGAGCGCGTCGCGGGTCACAGAAAGCCGCACTGTCTTCGCCGTTCGAATCACAGCGGCATTATACGGTAGACTGAGCATCGTGACGGAGAGAGACGACTGGCGCTTACGACTACGCTCTTGGGCGCGCTGGAAGCTAGGCGTTCCCAAAGAGGCGCTGCACTCGCTCGGCTGGGATGTTCTGGCGGGAGGCTGTGCCGGGATCTTTCTGGGGATCACGATGCCCTTTCTCATCCGAATCGCCCGCGCCGAGCTGCACGCCTCAGACGTTGCGATTGGCGTGATGAACGCCGCGCCGTTTGTGGGGAACTTACTGGCACCGGTCTGGGCACGGCAGATGGAGGGCAAGGCGAAGATGCCATTCTGCCAGGTGAGCTGGATCACGGGACGCTCGCTCTTGCTGCTCATGCCACTTGCCGCCACCGCCTGGGGCTTTGTAGGGATTATTGCTCTTCTGCTCTTTATTGGGACGATCAGCTCGCCCGCCTACACGTCGCTGAT
>NZ_CBAYMC010000190.1:0-8719 GCF_964826245.1 Armatimonas sp.
AACTCGTTGAAGGGGATGCGGACGCCGATGTGGTGGTCGTTAATACCTGTGCCTTCATTGAGAGCGCCAAACGGGAGTCCCTGGCGGCAATCCGGTCTGCGCTGGCTCGAAAAGAGCGCGGTGAGATCTCTAAAGTCGTGGTGGCGGGCTGTCTTGCCCAGCGCTACGCCGAGACTCTGGCCCGCGACTTGCCCGATGTAGATGGGCTCTTTGGCATCCAGAGTGCCACCCAGATCGCAGACTCGATCTTCCCCCGCCGCACTGCCTTTGAGCTTCCTGTGCTGGGCAATAACTTCGTCCAGCCCATCGCCGAGAAGTACCCGCTTATTCCACCGTCACGGGTGCGGGCGACAGCGCCTTGGACGGCCTATCTGAAGATCTCCGAGGGCTGTGATCATGCCTGTACGTTCTGCTCGATTCCAAGTTTTCGGGGCAAGCACCGCTCCAAGCCGCTAGAGCGCATCGTTACTGAGGCCAAGCGCCTCGTGGATGCGGGAGCCATTGAGCTGAACTGAATCGCCCAAGACACCACGGCCTATGGGATGGATCTCTACAAAGAGCTCGCCCTGCCGCGTCTCTTAACCGAGCTGGGCAAGATAGAGAATCTGAAGTGGGTGCGCCTGCTCTACTGCTATCCCACGATGATGACAGATCGCCTGATCCAGACCATGGCCGACACCCCCAATGTCGCCCGCTATGTGGACATCCCGTTGCAGCATGGCGATGATGGCATGTTAAAACGAATGAAACGCGGAGGGTCGGTTTCTTCGTACTATAGGTTACTGGAGCGTCTGCGAAGCGCCATGCCCGATATTGCGGTACGGACAACGTTTCTTGTGGGCTTCCCAGGCGAGGATGCGGCGGCGTATGCGCAGCTCAGTCGCTTTGTCCAGGAGGCCCGCTTCGACCGACTTGGTGTTTTTGAGTACAGCCCAGAAGAGGGGACACCTGGATTTGAGCTGCGCCCCCGTGTGCCTGAGCGGATCGCTCGGCAGCGGCGGCGTGGGCTGATGGCCTTGCAACAGCCGATCTCGCTGGCCGCCAATCAGGCGCTAGTGGGAAAAGAGTTTGAGGTTTTGGTGGAGGGACGCGAGGGAGACGCGCTGATTGCACGCTCTTGGCGCGATGCCCCTGAGATTGATGGAACGGTGCGGGTTGTGGGAGCACAGGCGGAGCTGGGAAGCTGGCTGCGTGTGCGCATCACTGAGGCACAACCCTATGATTTATACGCGAAACTATCTGGAGGATAACGTTGGCTACAAAGAAAATGCCTAAGGCCGATAAGATCGAAGTGGCAATAAGACCGGCCAGTGAAGCAGACCGGGAGAAAGTACTGGCGGATGCCTACCTCTCCGATCTGATTTACGATGCACTGCTGGAGCGGGGCGAAGCATCTAAGTTCGCTGATATCGCTCAGGAGATTAATAACCCCAATATCAGCTCGACCGTGGTCTATGGTGCGCTAGAGCAGGATGTCAAGTCCGAGGAGCCACGGCGTATCCGTCGCTTTATCTTTGTCGAGCGGCTCTGGAACCTCTCGTCTCGCTACATGGATGTCACACGCTCTCTGGAGCGCAATCTCCTAGACATCATCCGGCTTGCGGGACGGCCCCTCTCCACGGCGCAGATTGCCACAGAACTCTCTGTGATCTACAACCGGCCCTCTGAGACCTACTTTAGCCTGCTACAGAAAATGCTTGCCAACGAGCAGCTCTACTTTAAGGGCAAGGGAAGCGCGTATGGCTTGGCTGAGTGGCTGCCGCTGGTAGATGGCGAGAACCTCGAAGAAGTCACGCTTGATAATAAGATCAAGGTGGAGACGGTAAACCGCTTGCTGCCACTTTCGACCAAAGTTGGCTGGTCTTCGGCAAGCTACAGTGAGTCGAGCTACAAGATCGTGGGTGCTCTTAAAGGCGTTCCCGTTCCGCACCGCCTGCTGGGCGTGCTGGCGTGGGCCGCGATGGGCGAGAAGTACGATCCCCGTGCCCACCTGCTGGCCTGTCTGAGCGATAGCCGCCTGACCTGGCTGAGCGTGGAGAATGGCAAGGGGCGCTGGATTACCCGTGAGACCGTCGAGCGCTTAGAGCGCCACCTCGCGGATCGCGTGGTGACTGCTGTGGAAGAAGTCGAGGAAGTGCCCGCACCGACACCGGTCGCCCCCCTGATTATCGAGGTCGCTCCTGAGCCAACCGAAGGTGAACCAGAGCCAGCGGTCGCTTTGGAAGTGCCCGAGCCTATCATCGAGGAAGAGAAGCTGCTGGGAGTCTCTGAGGCCGATCTGGCATCTCTGGCAAGTATTGTGAGTGAGCGTGGGGTTCCCATCGAGTCCTCCGAGCTTCTTGCGCTTCAGTACGAAGTCATGTCCGGCTACCCGTCTTTCAAGAGTGATTTGGCCATTCTCGAGGCCAAGCTCAAGTCCGATTCACGCTTTAGCTATATCGGCGCAGGGCGCTTCCGTGAGGCCGATACCCTCCCGCCCTTTGTCTACGATCTCCCCGAGTTTCTGGGATTCCCGGACCTACAGTTCGTCTCCATGGACGGCGAGATCATGGACGAAGAGATCGAGGATGAGGGGTTTGCCGGGAGCCTGCGTCAAGATATTTTTCTGCCGCTAGCACAGGATGCAGGTGATGACGAAGGTCGCTACACCGGCGCTCCCATCGAGGGCGAGGCACTGACTCTGGTTGTCAAAGCTCATCACAAAGAGATCGGGACATTCCCGCTCTGCCAGGTGCCGGATGGTTTCTTTCCCGCCGATGCACCCGTCGTCGAGGTGACCTTGCGGGAAGAAGATGGAACGACCCACGAGCTGATTGTCAACAACGAGCGGCGACTTGCCTTCAATCTCTTCTCGCTCTATGAAAAAATTGAGGCGGACTCGGGAGGATGCTTTTTGCTTCAGCCCACGCTGCGTCCTTATGAGTTCCGCGTCGAGGTTCTGGAAGAGACCGATCCGCAGGTCTATCTTAGCCCAGAGCGCTACGCCGAGCTACTGAGTGCTCGTGAGCAAGTTGAGGAGTCTGGGGAAGTCGCGACTTTTGATATCGTCTGTGAGCTTCTGGAAGAGCATGCCAAAGGGGTAGACTTCGTTCAGCTTCTCACGGAAGTCAATGTGGTGCGCCGCGTTACCCGTCGTAAGCTCGCCTCGATTCTGTCAAACTACTTCTGCTTTGTCCAGAAAGCGGGCACTGGGCAGTGGCGCTTCGATACCAAGAAGCGAGACATGGGAACGGATCGTACAAAGCGTAAGTACCTAAAGCGATAATCGCGCTAAGCAGTTAAGCAGGAGAGGTGTAGATATGGGGCGGCCACGCAGACGTAAAGGAGGCGGATTCCGCCTCTTTCTCAGCCGAGTAGGGGCATTTCTCGGGATTATTTTAGCGATAGTTCTGACGGTTCTCATCTCGGGCCTCCTCTATGCGGGCGATAAAGTGCGGTTGGCCGCTCAGGGGATGCCCAGCTCTGCCACCCTGAGCCAGGAGATGGCAGGCGGGGTGACCCAGATCTACTCCACCGACCGTGTTCTTCTCGGAGAAGTCTACACCCGCTTTCATGAGCGGGTGGACCTCAAGGACATCCCGCAGTGCCTGCTAGACGCCACGATTGCGATTGAAGATAAACGCTTCTATGAGCACCCTGGGATTGATCTTAAGGGAATCGCCCGCTCGATATACAAGAATGCAGCGGGGGGGCGGCGCAGTGAAGGCGCTTCAACCCTGACCCAGCAGCTTGTCCGCAATGTCATTCTGAGGAACCGCGAAAAAACCGTCGAGCGCAAGCTCCGTGAAGCTCTTCTTGCCTACCAGGTCGAGCGGAGCATGACCAAAGACCAGATCCTGGAGCGCTATCTTAACGACATTAACTATGGGGGGCAGATCTTCGGGGTGAAGATGTCTGCGAAGCTCTTCTTTGGAAAAGAGCTTAAAGACATCACGATCTCCGAAGCCGCGATGATCGCGGGGCTGGTGCAGAGCCCGCCGAAAACCTACCCTTTCCGCCACCCTGAAGCTGCGATGGAGCGGCGAAACACCGTGCTCATCACGATGCTGGAGCAAAATAAGATCACACGGGCGCAGTACGACACGGCTCGGGCCGAGAAAATCAATATCCTGCCAGAGCCTCCCAAGATCATTAGCTACAACTTTAAGGCTCCGCATTTTGTCCGCTATGTTCTAAAGCAGCTTGTTGCCCGCCATGGGGGGGATCAGGTCTACAATGGCGGTCTGAAGGTCTATACGACGCTCAACTGGGAGATGCAGCAGCGCGCCGATGAGATTTTGCGTGCTGGCATTCGCGCAGAGCGAGGCCGTGGCGTTACAGAAGGAGCCCTGATCTGTCTGGAGCCTCACACGGGCTGGATCCGTGCGATGGCGGCAGGAGTGGATGAGAAAAGTGAGGTGAACTTTACGGTCTTTGGTAAAGGACGCCAGCCGGGCTCGACCTTCAAGCCCATCGTCTATGCCGCCGCCTTCGACTCAGGCAAGTACAATCTCTACTCAGAAGTTCGTGACTCCGCGGTGAAGATTGGTTCGAAGTCGTTTCGGAACTACGGAGGGGGCTACTCCAATAGCGAGATGACTCTTGAGAATGCCATTGCAGTCTCGAAGAACACGATTCCCATAAAAGTCGCGCAGGTGATCGGTCTCAAGCGCATTGTAGACACAGCGCATCGCATGGGGATTAAGCAGAAGCTGCCCACCAATGACTACACGCTGGTTCTGGGCAGTATCGAGGTAACCCCGCTGGAGATGGCGAGTGCTTTCTCGACGTTTCCCAATGGCGGCGATCACGCCGAGCCCATCGCGGTTCGTCTTGCCGTGGATGCGCAGGGCAATGTGATCGAGCGCAACGAGCCTCGCATCACGAAGTCGGTCATCAAGGAATCCACCGCGGCTAGTATTGGCAAAGCGCTAGAGGCGGTGGTGAATCGTGGAACGGGTAAGGCGGCTAACACTGTTCCTGGAGTTCGTGGCAAGACAGGAACCACGAGTGACAATAAAGACACTTGGTTTGTGGGCTACACTCAGGAGCTGGTTGCTGCATTGTGGGCCTGTAACCGACAGATCAAGCCCGTCTTGGACAAGGCGGGAAAGCCTATCCTGGATAAAAATGGCAAGCCAAAGATGATGGAGCGCTATCTGGAAATGGATAGTGATGCCACGGGAGGCCATGTGAGCGCACCGATCTGGGGACGCTTCATGAGTGCTGCGGTTCCCATCCAGCAACGTGCCGGTCTGGAGCCGATTTTACTGCCGGAAGATCTGCAAAAACAGCGCCTTGCAGCGGCGGCGAAGGTTCCTCCTACTCCTCAGCCCGATAAGATCAACGATGCGGGGGAGCTGGTGGTGATGATCTGTGAGGAGACCAGCAAGCGGGCTAGTGCTTACTGTCATGAGACAGTCGAGAAAGTTTTCCCTAAAGGCACGGTGATCAATTCCTGTAAGCTACACAAAGCACCCACTCCAGAAGATGTAGCCACGACGACGGCAAGTCCCGCACCAGAAGCACGAGAGGAGCCCACACCTGCCCCACGCCGTCGGCGACGGCGCGATGCGGCTGCTGAGGAAGAAAAACGTCAGGAAGAAGAGAAGCGCCAGCAGCGTGAGGAGCAGCGTGCTCGCGTGGAGGAAGACACCAAGCCACGTGACGAAGAGAAAAAGCCGGAAGAGCGTGGGGAAACCGAAGTTGAGGTCTGTACCGAGACCGGCAAGCAGGCAACGGCTTACTGTCCCGAGAGAGTCATGAAGAAATTCCCTGTGGGAACACGCGTTGACAGCTGTAGAATTCATAAGGCTCGAACGGGCGAAGAGGACCGCTAGCCATGTCCCGCCACCGCTACTTTACGCCTCCGCAAACGCAGCAGCGTGTGGCTGAGGACATCAGCATCGTCCGAATTATAGGGATGGGTGGAGTGCTGCTCAGTCTCTTCTCCGTTCTTGTGGGACGACTATGGCTTCTGCAAATGGTGCGTGGTGAAGAGCATCGCGACAAGGCACTTTCCAACCGGAGTCGAGCCGTCCGGACAACGGCTCCGCGTGGAGTTATTAAAGATAGTAAGGGACGTACTCTTGTTGATAATACAACAAAACGTGTTGTCTTTCTTCATCCCGATGAGGTTGGGGGAGTAGAGCGCCTGCTTCGCATTGTAGACCCAGCACGTCTTATCCCGCCGCCTAAGGAAAAGCCCGCAGGCTCTAAGAAGCCCCTTGCAAGCCCCGCTCCTACACCAGCACCCGTGCCACTGACAAAAGCGGAGGCACTGCGTGAGCTGGATAAAAAGCGGAGCCCCAAAAAACTAGCAAAGCTACAAGAACAAGATAAACAGGCAAGTGCCTATCTTGATCTTTTGGCAAAGCGGATTGAGGTACCCCGTGAGGAGCTGGAAAAGACAATTCGAGGAAAGATCAGCGGAGCAAACGATCCTATTCCCATTCGCGAGGGAATTGACCAGGCGCTCATGGCTCGCATCTATGAGCTGCAAGACAATCTACCAGGAGTGTCTGTCGAAGTGGTACCGATGCGCTACTACCCTTTCCCCAATCGGGCGACCCATGTTCTAGGGTTTACCGCACAAGTAAACCCCGATGATCTCAAGACACCTAAGCTCGCCGACTATCCTACGGACAAGAAGTACCGTCCGGGGGATCTGATCGGGCGCACCGGGCTAGAGATGCAGTATGATGCCTATCTACGAGGAACTTTAGGCTCGGAGAGGTTTGAAGTGGATGGTCGGGGCCGCCGTCGCAAAGAGATGGGGGAAGTACCCGCCAAAGCCGGAGACACGCTGGTTCTAGCGCTGGATGCCCGTGTTCAGGAGGCGGCGGAGAAAGCCTTGGGGGGAAATCCAGGGGCTGTGGTGGCAATAGACCCGCGCAATGGTCATATTCTCGCCATGGCCAGTGGCCCTACCTACGATTTGAACCTGCGAACACGCCCCATGACGACAGCTGAGTCCGATATGCTCAATAAGGACAAGGCGAAGAGGCCCTTGCTCAATCGAACCATTGCGAGATTTCCGCCTGGCTCGACCTTTAAGATTGTTACCATGGCAGCGGGCCTGGCTTCGCACCGCTTGCCCAGTAGTGCTTTTTGCCCAGGTTATATCTCTCTGGGGGGAAATAAGAAGAAGAAATGCCACGGAACGCATGGTAGTGTTAGCCCTACGTCTGCATTTGCGCAGTCTTGCGATGTTTTTTACTACAACGCGGGTGTCAAGATCGGAGATGTCACTCTTGCGGAGTGGGCAGGGAAATTTGGTCTTGGCAAAGTAACGGGTCTCGATTTTCCCTACGAGAAATCCGGGACAATTCCCACAAAAAAGTGGGTGACGGAAGAACTTAAAGAGGGGTGGTGGCGAGGAAATCTCTATGACATGGCGATTGGCCAGGGCTATGATGAGGCAACCCCGCTTCAGATTGCACTTGTCGCTGCGACAATTGCCAACGGAGGCACGGTCTGGCAGCCACATCTCGTTGATAAAGTGGTAGATAGCGATGACCCAAAGAAAGTATTGCTCGAAACTAAGCCTGTGGAGCTGGGTAAGCTAGGACTGAGCAAAGACCATATTGGGCAGATTCAGCGTGCCATGCGCTCTGTGGTGGAGTCGGGGACAGGGAAAGCGGCGGCAGTCTCGGGTATTGAGGTCTATGGTAAGACAGGGACGGCAGAGACGGGAGTGAGTGCAAAGACGCATGGTTGGTTCACGGGGTATGCCGCTCGGCGTGGCGAGGCTCCTAGTATCGCGGTCTGTGTCTTTCGTGAGGCGCTGAAATCAGGAGATAATTTTCACGGTGGAGATGTCTGTGCCCCTGCTGCCCATCACGTGATTGAGACTTACTTTAGTAGCGAGACCACGAAGTCTCCTGTACCCAAACCAACACCAGCTCCCAGCCGTCGTAGACGAAGCCGATGATCCCGGAGCTGATTCGTCTTGATCCCACCCTCACGCCTTACACGGCGGAAATCCAGCAGCGCCTAGCACTCTACCAGGCTACTCAGGAGAGGCTGGGGCCACTGACGGGAGCCATCAGCCAAGGCCATGCCTACTTTGGTTTTACGCAGACCACAGCGGGCTCTGTGGTCTACCGGGAGTGGGCACCCGTAGCCACGAGCCTGCACCTGATCGGAGATTTTAATGGCTGGAATCGGAGTGCAACCCCTCTCGTGCGGGATGATCACGGAACCTGGGAGGTCACTCTCCCCCCCGGCGCATTGGTTCAGGGAAGCCGTGTCAAAGTGCATGTCCACGCCGCCGATGACAGCCGCCTCGACCGCATTCCCGCCTACATTCGTCGGGCAACCCAGGACCCCGAAACAAAAGACTTCTGCGGCGAAGTATGGTTCGCACCATCCTCCTCCCCCGCCCCTCCTCCCAATCCTGGGAGGAGGGGCGGGGGAGGAGGGGCGGGGGAGGAGGGGCTTCGCATCTATGAGGCACATGTGGGGATGGCACAAGAAGAGCCGGGAGTGGGGACTTTTGCGGAGTTCACGGAGAAGATTCTCCCCCGGATCGCCGCGCTGGGCTACAGTGCGGTGCAGCTCATGGCGGTTCAGGAGCACCCGTACTACGGCTCGTTTGGCTACCATGTCAGTAGCTTCTACGGCGTTTCAAGTCGCTTTGGCACGCCCGATGACTTGCGGGCGCTGATTGAGCGTGCGCATGCGCTGGGCCTGCGGGTGCTGATGGATCTGGTGCATATCCACGCAGTTAAGAACCTGC
>NZ_CBAYMC010000191.1:0-8679 GCF_964826245.1 Armatimonas sp.
ACAAAGTCAAGTGAGAGGGGAATCTCCAGCGTGTCTAGGTCTTGCAGGGGGATTTCCGGGATCGTCTCATCGGTGAGGAGGGCGTAGAGATCTATTTTCTGCGTCGTCTCGGGAGAGTTGATCTCGCCGGGTATGGTCTTACGCTTGAGAACCACATGGTGCAGATCACCTGATGCATTGACGACTGAGTAGCCAAACTGGGTGAGTACCGCACGCAGCCCAAAGCGCTCATCTATCTCATGCAGGCCACGGGGACCTTCCCCCTTGACAAAGAGCCGCTTACGAAGCGGCTGGTCCATGGTCAGCGTGTCGCCCTCTAAGAGAAAGACATTCTGCGGGTGGTCGGGATTCTTGAGAATCCCCGTAATATCGAGTGTCAGCGGCGCGGGCCTAGCCGGATTGAGGAGGCGCACCGTGATCCGATCGGGCTGAGGAATGCCTCCCAGAGTCGTGAGCAGCTCGGTGACGCGCCAGCCGTTTCTCAAATCGAGGTCACGGCCAAAGGTCGCATTGCCTCGCACATAGATCCGTCGCATCCGAATCCCAGCCAGTGCTACCTGAACTTGCCCCTTACGCAGGCGCAGCTTGCCCTCTTTTTCAAGCGCTTCCGTGAGCCTCTCCGCCACATCGGCGCAGGTAAGGCCACGCACCGGAATGGGAGTCAGGAGGCGCGGCAGGCGAAGCGCACCATCCACGGGAATCCGTACCGCCCGATTGAGATAGGTGTGGCGATCCACCTCGATCTGAAGCACATCGTCCGTATCAAGCTTATAGTCCGTGGGCACATTGAGCGGAGCGGTGGTTGTGGGGCCACTCACGGGAACGGGCGGTGGGAGCTCCTGCCCTTGTGGAGCGAGCAAGAGATAGGCAGCAAGAAAGGGGGTCATGGTTTTGCCTCCATTTGTAGATCCATCGCAGGGAGAGCGGGAAGCTCTTCCGCAGCAACCACACCGTGGAAGTGTGGGGTGTAGCCATTGGTCAGAAGCCGTCGGGCGCGGGTAACACTCTCTTCAACGGGAGTGTCTGGGGAGGCGACGAGCACGAGGCCACCCGCAATTTTCTCCAGAGGCCCCACCGTGCGCACGTTCCAGACCGCAGGACCGGAGAGTAGAATGAGGTCATTGCCCGCCGCCGCAAGACTTGCCAGAAGCGCCGGTAGTCTCCCAATGGACTGATTATCCACCTCCTCAACGGCCACGCGCACCCCGTCTTGGCCGAGGATATTGGCAAGCTGCACGGCCAGAGTGGCAGCCCGATCATCAGAGCGGACACCGAGGAGCAGCCGCACCGGCACCGGCTCTCCCGACTCGCGGTGTGCCAGCCAGTAGCCAATCTCCCGCAGGCGATCTTCATCGCGTGCGCTGAGATGATCCGAGTTGCCTATTGGGGCCGTCCCCAAGAGAGGAACTCCTCCGACCATCGGGAGCGCAGGCAGAGGCTCCTCAAAACGAAAGACCTCAGGCTGCGGCTTATGGGAGAAATACTCCGCCAAAAGTGCCAGCCCAATTCCCAGAAATAACCCTAGAAACACGGAGAGGATCGTGTTGAGGAGCGGCTTGGGGGAGAGCGGGGAGTCAGGTTTGCGCCCCCAGTCCAGCACACGGACATAGGGCTGCCCCGTCGCCTCTTTGATCGTCGCGGCAATCAGCCCACTCTGTGCCGTTTTGTCGGCTTCCGCAGCCGCCTCAAAGGAAGTGCGCAAGGTAAGAAACTGGAACTGCTTGTCGGAGAGCTGGCTCTGCTCTTTCTCTAGATCCGCTAGAAGTCCCTCCGTCTCAGCGATGGTCTTACGGAGCGAGGCGAGACTGGTGCGAAGCTGAAAAATGCTACTCTGTGTCCCCGTGAAATCAGGGTTGCGCCCTACGCTCTTGCTACCTTGCGAGAAAGCTGCCTTTCTCGCCTCCTGAATGGCTTTTTCCTTGGCGTCAATCTCCTCGTCAAGAGTCTGCACTTCGGGGCTATCTTCTTGATAGTCCAATAGCTTGACCTTTCGTTGAGCTTTGAGGGCAGTGATCTCCGCCTGATAGCCATCAATCACAGGGTTTTTGGTGAGAGTGTAGCCATTGATAACCTCTTTAGGAAGGCTCTTTAGCTGGCTCTCCAGTGAGCTAAGCTGTGTGACAAGCCCCGCTTCTTGCTTTCGTCCCTCTTCCAGGTCGCGGCGCACCCCAATCGTTCTCTCTGCGCGTCCTTTAAAGTAGGCCGATGGCTCCGAGACAGGCATGCCTTTGTTGAAGCGCTCCAGAGCGCGTTCGGTGCGGTTTTTCTCCTGACGGGCCAGTACTGCTGCGGTGCGAAGCCGATCCCGATCCAGCACAATACGGTTCTTGGCATCAGTACGAGCCAGCTCGATATAGAGAACAGCAGCCGTGTTGGCGATTCGCTGCGCCTGTGCAGACGTGGTGCCGCGGCCATTGAAGATCAGTACCTGTCCCCCGCGTCCTCCGGAGAGCTGCAAGCGAAACTGAATCTCATCAAGGCCCATGTCGCCCAGACCCGCTTGAACCCGGAGCTTTTTATAGAACTCCTGGGTCTCGATCTTCTCCATCTCGGTATCGAGCGAGGCATTTCCGCTACTATTTCCCCCGGCAACGAGTCCCAAAAGGCTTCCGAGTCCTCCCACAGGCCCGCTTCCACTACCCGACTCCAGCAACACCCGTGAGCGACTCTCATAGATTGGCGTGATGCGCTTGGTGAGCCAGTAGGTCGCCGTAACTGTCAGCAAGAACACCGAAAGGGCCAGGAGCCAGCGCCGGGCAACAAGGCGCACCAGCTCGCGCAGGGTGATAGGGGGCGGAAGTACTCTCTCGTCCATAGTTCTTGATTCAATCTATCGGGTAGTAAGCGGCGGCTTGACCGGGAGTCTCCCAGACCTCAATTTTATGCACGTGCGCCCCGCTCAGGTCGCACTTTCCGAGCTCCTGGGCGATCCAGTAAGCGATATTCTCCGTGGTCGGAGCCTGCGCCGCGAAGGCAGGCAGCTCATTGAGAGAGTGGTGATCCAGCTCCTCCAAGATTCCCAGGAGCGCTTTCTTGAGTACCCCAAAGTCTACCAACATCCCACTTGCCTCTAGCCGCTCGCCACGGACATAGGCCCGGACAATAAAGTTATGCCCATGCAACCGGGAGCAAGGCCCCGGATAGTTTGGCAGAAAATGTGCGGCAGAAAAATGCCTCTCAACAACCAGCTCATACATGGCAACCCATTATTATATCCTGCCTGTGGCCACCTTTCCGGATTTGGTTTGTTTTTGGTAGTATGCGGCCATGCAAACACAAATTCAAGAACACCCCGCCTTTGTCGTGGTGGGGGTTCGTCATCAAGGCGGCATGCAAAACGGCGAGCTTCCCGCCCTGTGGGAGCGCTACACCCACGATCTCAATGCTCTTGCCTCCACCACACCCGGTGTCTTTCCACTACGCGGTCTTTGACTGTACACTTGCGACGCTGAGTGAGACGATCATGGGAGCCTATAGCACTTGGCTCCCCGGCTCTGATCAGCAGCGCGGCGATGGCCCTGAGTTTGAGCGCTACGATGAAAAATTCGATCTCCCCGAAAAGCCCCTGACGTTCTGGCTACCGATTCATGCAGGAACCTAGAGTCTCTGTCGCGAAATAGTCCGACATGAAGCGACGAACATTACTTTCTCTGGTGCCGCTGGCGGCACTGGCACTGATGACCGGCTGTAAGCCCGACGAGTCTAAGCCGACAGATGCCGGAGCACCCGCTCCTGCAGGGGCACCTAAACCTGCGGGCGGTGATGGGAAGAAGATCAAGGTGGTCTTTATTCCCAAGAACGTGGGAAACCCGTACTTCGATGCGATTGCCAAAGGGATGAAAGAGGTCTGTGAGAAAGAGGGCGCGGAGTTCTCGATGACCGGCCCTGCCCAAGCGGAGGCGACGAATCAGATCAGCTACATCAAGGACGAAGTCCAGCGTGGGGCCAATGTGATCTGTATCGCGGCTAACTCGGTAGATGCGCTCAATGGGACTCTGGATGAGGTGCGGGCTAAGGGTGTAAAAGTGGTGACGGTAGATGCTGATCTTACGGGCAACGAGACGCACCGCGATGTGGGAATCTTCGCCACGGACTTCTCCAAGTTCGGCGGGACGATCTTAGAGACAATGGGCAAGGGGATCAACTACGAAGGCGAGGTGGCGATTCTCTCTGCGACCAGCGACTCGCCCAACCAGAAGCTCTGGGTGGAGCAGATGAACGCGGCATGGAAAGATCCCAAGTACGCCAAGATGCCGCTGGTCGCCACGGTCTTCGGTGACGATAAGCCCGAGAAGAGCGCCACGGAGATGGAGGGCTTGCTCACCAAGTACCCTAATCTCAAAGGCGTGATCGCTCCCACCACAGTCGGTGTCTCGGCAGCGGCGAAAGTAGCCCAGCAGCGCGGTGTCTATCCCGGTGGTGCCAATGCGAAAAATGGCGGCGTGCGGGTCTTTGGCCTAGGACTCCCCAACCAGATGCGTAGCTTTATCAAAGACGGTGTCACGCCCGAGATCATGCTCTGGAGCCCTGTGGACATGGGAAGCGTCTCCGCTTATGTGTGCTTGGCGCTTGCAAAAGGCGAGGCAAAAGCCGAAAAAGGCACCAAGATCAAAGTGGGCGCGATGGGTGAGCGTGAGATCGGCGAGCTCAATAAAATCATGGTAGCTGATCCCACGATCTTCACCAAAGAAAACGTCGACAAGTTCGACTTCTAGCCCCCCGACCCCCAAAATTGGGGGAGATAAGAGGAATTTCCTAGTATTTCCCCCGCTTGCGGGGGTCAGGGGGCCGTTTTAGCGTGCCAGGCGGCCAGCACAGCGGATTCTTTTTCCGGCGTGAGGGTCGCCTTCCAGGCGTTCTCCTGGGGGCGCTGGCTGTCCCAGACAAGCGTGTCGCGGACGGTCTCCAGTGCCGTGCGGTACTTCAAGCCCGCCAGATGGGCACGCTGGGTGCGAGTCGCGCCGCTCTCTTTAAGATCCAGCATGCCGGGAATCCAGAGAGGAAGCTCTAGCCACGGCTGAACCTCCTGCGCCTGGAGAAACGCTTCGCTCGCGTAGGTCACTTGGGCGTTGGAGCCACTGGCCAAGACACAGGTAGCAAGAAGCTGCCCCAGTCCTACCACGGGCCCATCCGCATTAAAGACCCCTGTGCGCTTCCCCTCCAGCATCTGAATCGTCCACTCCGCCAGATCGCGGACATCAATCCACTGTGTGGGAAGCTCTGGGCTGACGGGGGCGAGCACCTCGCCTCCTTGAGCAATTCGGTGAGGCCAGTAGGTAAACCGATCCGACGGATCGTGCGGCCCGACGATAAGTCCGGGGCGGATAATCAGTGCCTGCCCAGGGAACGCCGCCAGCACTTCCTGCTCACAGAGTGCTTTCAGGCCCCCGTAGGTCGCCCCCGTCAGCTCTTCTGTCGTGGGATCCTCCAAGATCGCAACGGGCGAGTCTTCATCGGTTCCGGCTCCTGGCCAGTGAGCGTAGACTGAGACGGTGGAGATAAAGCAGTAGCAGCCTGCACGGCCTGAGAGCTTCTGCGCACTCTTCTGAACGACTTTAGGAAGATAGCCACAGGTATCAATCACCGCATCAAATGTGTGCCCTTCAAGCTGTGCTAGAGCGTCATCGTCTTTTCGGTCGCCAAAGACATGGACAACATCGGGGAAGAGCTCCGGGTTGGTTTTACCGCGATGAAAGAGCGTCAGTGAGTGCCCCCGTTTCTGTGCCGCCTCGACCAAGTGCCGTCCCAGAAAGAGTGTCCCGCCAAGAATCAGTATATTCATGATTTACCCAAAAACAAAAACCCCGGCGCTCTGTAGCTATCAGACTACGAAGCGCCGGGGCTGAGAGAGAGACTACTTCTTGCTGGTAATCAACAGCTTGCCGGTAGCGGGATCGAAGTCCACGTTCACGTCAAGCGCCTTGCCCACGAAGCTCAGCGGCACGATGGTGCGGCCCCGGTCAATAAACGAGGAGCGATCCATCTTCACGCTCTCACCATTGACGGTCGCGGTGGGAGCGCCCACCTTGATGACCACTTCACGATCGGCGTTTACGGCGCGAACCGTGTGGGCTTCGGGTGCCCAGGTGACTTGACCACCGGTGTGCTCGAAGATCTGACGGAACGGTGCGAGTGGGATGCCTGCCTCAATGCGGGGCTCAACATCAAAGTTGATCGTGGCGCCATCAAAGGCCACCATGAGCTTCTTGCTGAACTCATTGGACATTGCGCTGGACAGAACCGGCTTCATTGTCCGTGCGGGACGGGGAGCAGGCTTGGCGCTATTGTGAGGCAGCATCAGCGTGGTGGTTCGGACAGCTTGCGCGGCCACAGAGCTTGCCTTGCGGGCAGCGGCACCGGGCGCAACCGCCGTTGGTCGTCCTAAGACGACTTCCGTGGCAACCATCTGCGGTGCATGAAGCCCTTGTGCAATCGGCATTGCCAGCTTCGTTTCCGTAGCCGCAGGTGTCTTGGAGACGCGGCTTGAGGTAGTGGCAATCGAAGCCTTCATACCAGGCTCAACGGAGCGCGTACTGGACGTGATACCAGGCAGTGTCAACTGGATCGGCTTCACTCCCGATGCAGCACGTACGCCTGCCGCAAGCGCACCGGGGATGGCGGAGAGCTGTGGAGCATTGCGCTCTGCCGAAGTCTTAGTGACCGAAGTTGCAGAAACGGCAGGTGTCTTGCTTCCCAGGTCCTTAATATCGGTGCTGCGGTCCGTGTTACCACCAGGGTTGTTGACAAAGACTTCCATGCGCTGCGTGGTAGCGGCATTGGAAGACTCCAAGTAGCCTGTCGCCTCAATCACGTGCTTGCCATTGGTGACGGTGGTTGTGTCAAAGAGGAAGGAGTACGGCGGGTAGTTCTTGAGGATCTTGAACTGCTTGTCTACGTAGAACGAGACATAGGGGTTCTGGTTCGCGGGAGCGCTGACATCCATCTTGACTTCTACCGTGCCCATCAGCTGCTTGGAAGGCATGGCGCGGAACGCCATCTGAGGAGCACCCGCGGGGCCAACACTCGCAGGAGCAACATTTTCGCTGCCTAGGGTGCCCGCTTTACCTTGGGCAACCACCTGGACATCGGCGGTCGAAACCGCCCCGACCCGGTTGAGAACGCGAACCTGGAAGGTGTGCGTCCCTTCCGCGAGAGTAGAGCCATCTACCTCAAAGGTCAGGACGTTACCAAGGCTAGGCACATCGAGCGTGCGCCCTGCCCACTGCGTCCCATCCACGTAGAGCTCCACGCGGGTGATGGGAGCTGCAGAGCGGCTCTTGAACGAAAAGTCTAGCTTGAAAGAGCCTGCGCCGATAATCTCACCGTTGAGCGGAGTCAGGACACGCAGGTCTGCTGCGATGCCACGGGACACAGGGGTCTGTGCCTGAGCTTGATTCTGAGCCACCATCAAAAGTGAAAGGGCTGTGGGAACGCCGAGCGCTGCCACGCCGCCGAGCCGTCGGATTGCCATAGGTTTTTCCTCGTATATCTCGTCCCCCCGTTTGAGAGGGACAGCAAAACTGTTGGCAGGATAACACAAGGGCTATCCTGCTGTCAAGCCCCTCTTTTTCGGGCTAGACCTTGCCCTTGAAGTACGCAATGGTTGCCCGCAGACCATCTTCCAGGCTGACTTTGGGCTCCCATCCAAGAATCTCACGCGCCTTCGTATTATCCGGACGGCGCTGCTTGGGATCGTCGGCGGTTTTTAGCTCTTCATAGACAATCTCACTTGCCGATTCGGTGAGGCGCTTGATCTCCTGGGCGAACTCTAACATCGTTCTTTCTGTTGGATTACCAAGATTGATTGGCCCAGAGACTTCTTTCGGTGCCTGAGAGAGCTTGTAGATACCATCCACTAGGTCTGCGACATAACAGAAGCTGCGGGTCTGTGTACCCGTGCCGTAGACAGTAATATTGTCGCCACGCAAGGCCTGGCCGATAAAATTTGGCACCACTCGGCCATCATCGAGCCGCATCCGTGGCCCATAGGTATTAAAAATGCGGAAAATCTTGGTATCGACATCCTTAAAGCGCCGATAGGCCATGATCAAAGCCTCGGAGAAGCGCTTAGACTCATCGTAAACACCACGAATTCCGATGGGGTTAACATTGCCCCAGTACTCTTCGGGCTGGGGATGGACTAAAGGATCGCCGTAAACCTCGCTGGTGGAGGCCATTAAAAAGACCGCCTTTTTTGCCAGAGCGAGCTTCAGCGACTGGTGGGTACCTTCCGAATTTACCATCATGATCTCAATGGCCTTTGTGGTAAAGTCCACAGGCGAGGCGGGCGAGGCCATGTGAAAGACAAAGTCCACACCACCGTCGATCTCATAGGACTGACAGACATCTTGCTCGATCAGCGAAAACTTGGGATTGTCTTTTAGGTGGGCGACATTGTCGGGCGAGCCGGTGAGAAAGCTATCGAGAGCGATGACCTCGTGGCCCTCGGCCAGCAGACGGTCACACAGGTGCGAGGGCAGGAATCCTGCGCCTCCGGTAACAATAGATCGGGGCATGGTGCTATTATACCAACTCCAGTCATGGGTTGAGCGGTTGCAAAATTCCTGCCTTGCAGAGCGTGTAGTGAAGCATCTTCACTCGAATCGTACTCCAGAGCCCCGTTAAGGAACGAGAGAAGACTAGATCCACAAATCGGTTCCAGAAGCTGGAGAAAACGGA
>NZ_CBAYMC010000192.1:0-8593 GCF_964826245.1 Armatimonas sp.
AGGAAGAGAAGCCCCCCCGCAGCGAGCACGGTCACGGCGCTCAGCATCATGGTCAAGCGCCAGGAGTAGCGCCGCCAGAGGATCAGCAACACGATAACCCCCACCACCCAGCCCACGGTACTCCCGCGCGAGACGGACAGCAACAGAGCCGCCGTACTCAGCGCCCAGAGCCAGAAAAACCTCCCAACTGCGCGGCGATTCAGGGTAAACCAGCTCAAGCAGTAGAGCGAGACAAACGCCGAGAGCGAGCCAAAGACATTCTCCTCAAAGAGCAGCGACTGCATCCGAGCGTAGCGCTTCCAGAACTCCACGGCACTGCCAATCCCACTGTCCACGTTCATCGCCCACTTCGAGACCTCAGGCCGGGCTGTCTCGGCAAGCTTGGCGATGAACTCCGGGTGTACCAAAAAGTCCACGAGGGAGAGGAGGGTCAGGATGACATAGGTGATAAGCAAGAGACGAACCGTCCGGCTGGCATCACGGGCGCTGGGACGAATCTGGCGGATAGCAAGATAGCCGAGGACGGGCGGAAGGGCGTAGTGCCAGCCAAAGAGCAAGACAAACGGGTGCTGGTTCTTGAAGGCGATCAGGGAGCCATAGGCCACCACAATAATCCACACCAGCGCGGGCCAGTCATCGCCGTAGAGCTTTAGCCGCCGCCGCTGGAGAGTCGCCTGCATCACGATTCCAATCCAGACTAAGCCCAGTAGCGCATCGGGCCAAAACTTAATCCCCATCAGCACCAGAGGCAGGTTCAGCTCAGCCCAGGATCGAAATAGGGGAAAGATCGGGAAGAAGATCAGCATCAGCCAGAAACCGACAATGGGGCGGCGGATCAGGGTCGCGCAGACAAGCAGTGCACCACTCCCCACCACTAGCGCAATCCCAAAAGGCTTAAAGGCGATTCCTCCCGCGCATGCAAGAATGGCAAGCAAAGCAACCAGAGCAGTTTTCAGGGATATCGGCACAACCACTATTATACTCTGTACCCGAGACCCAAGCCGGGTACAATAGGGGACATGAAGCAAGCAGTGATCGAGTTTCGTCAGGGTTTAGTCGCCGCGCCCAGCGGGGGGCGTGGAGGGCGATTTGCGTTTTCGGCAGACAATCTCCAGGCAAAGATAGTTTCGAGTGAGGGTTTGGAGAGCATTTCCTGGTCGCCGATCACGGCAAGCGAGTCGGGGGAGTTTTCGGGGCGGGGCCTTGGCATGCTACGATTCACGGTCGAGCTAAGTGCGCCTCAGAGCTTTCTCCTCGCCGCCAGTGGGCACAGCATGGCCTATGTCAATGGCGAGCCACGCATCGGGGATGTCTATAGCGACAATCGAATCGCAGTCCCTGTCCGGCTCAAGGCAGGCAAGAACGAGCTTGTCTTTCCTGTGGGGCGAGGGCGTTTTTCCGGCAGGCTAGTTCCCGTGACAGCCCCAATCTCGATCAACACGGCAGAGCTAACCCAGCCCGATATCGTCCTTGGTGAGAGCGGCCCGCTCTGGGCAAGTGTTGTCGTGGTCAATGCGAGTGAGAAGACCCAGCGGGGGCTGAAGCTCTTTGCCAATGGCCATGCCACACCTATACCGCCACTGCCTCCACTCTCCGTGCGCAAGGCGGCGTTTCAGATCATGGTTCCCAAAGGAGTCGTCGGGGAAGAGTTTCCGGTGGTGCTGGAAGCCGATGGAGCGAATGCCAGCTTTAAGCTACGCATTCGCAAGCCAACATTAACACACAAGCGCACGTTTATTAGCCAGATAGACGGCTCGGTGCAGTACTACGCCGTCAATCCCGCGCAGAAACCCGCTCCCGACAACGCGCTGGTTCTCTCGCTTCACGGGGCCAGCGTCCAGGCACAAGGCCAGGCAGAGGCATATGGGGCTAAAGAGCAGATGACTCTCGCCGCCGCCACCAATCGCCGTCCCTTTGGCTTCGACTGGGAAGACTGGGGCCGCCTCGATGCTTTTGAGGTCTTCGCCGATGCCCAGAAGCGCTACCCACACGACCCCGCGCAGCGCTATCTGACCGGTCACTCAATGGGCGGGCATGGCACCTGGTCCATTGGCTCGCTTTTCCCTGGCCAGTTTGCCGTGATCGGTCCCAGCGCGGGCTGGATCAGCTTTGGAACCTACGGGGGAGCCAACCGGGTCGCCAGCACCAATCCTGTCACGGCCGCCTTTAGCCGCGCCGCCAATCAGTACGACACGCTTCTTTTCAAAGAGAACCTGAAGCAGACCGCAATCTACGTGGTACATGGCGATGCCGATGACAATGTCCCCGTAACTGAGGCGCGGACAATGCGCAAGGAGCTCGAGGCGATCAAGCACCCGCGTGTCCTCTGGCATGAGGAGCCCGGCGCGGGCCACTGGTGGGACAACGACGAGAAAACGCCCGGTGCGGCCTGCGTGGACTGGCCCCCGATGAACCGTCTTTTTGCCGCCTGTCGCCGCGAGGAGTCTCCAGAAACCGCCGCGCTTGTCACGGTCAACCCAGCCGTCAGCGCCACCAATGCTTGGGCAACCCTGGAGCAACAAGAAGTACCGCTGGAGGTCTCGTCGTTCGTGCTTCAGCGCTCGGGCAACAAGGTCGTAGGCACGACTAAAAACGCGGCGCGACTGACAATCGCCCTCACAGGAGTTCGCGAGGTTCTGCTGGACGGACAGACACTCAAGCCTAGCGGGGGCACGCTCACGCTGGAGAAAACCGGCGGGAAGTGGCAGATTGCTCCCAAAGCGCTCCCGGGTACGGCGAAAAGTGCACGCCGCTCCGGGCCGTTTAAGCAGGCCTTTACCCAGCGCTTCGTGCTGGTCTACGGTACCGCAGGCACGCCCGAGGAGAACGCCTGGAGCTACGGCAAAGCCCGCTTCGATGCGGAGCAGTTTCTCTATCGCGGCAACGCTTCTCCAGACCTGCTCCCCGACACAGAGTTCGACGCAAAGCGCGAAAAAGACCGCAGCGTGATTCTCTACGGCAACGCCGATACGAACCGGCTGTGGAAGCAGCTTTTAGGGAAGTGCCCGGTTCAGGTACGCCGTGACGGGATCACGGTTGGCAACAAGGCCCTACGCCAGCCCGATCTTGCCTGCCTCTTTGTCTACCCGCGCCCAGACTCGGCGATGGGGCTCGTCGGCGCGATTGGCGGCACGGGCCTTCCGGGCCTTCGTCTCACCGAGCGAGCTGCCTACTTTACGTCTGGCACCCCCTACCCCGATTGGTGCGTCTTCGGCCCCAAGATTCTTACCGAAGGAATGGGCGGAGTCTTAGAAGCGGGCTTCTTCGACAATGTCTGGACTTTAGCCGCCCCATAAAATAGGGCGTCTACAGTAGCCTACGGCTGCAAAGCCCGTGCCGGGCTATCCATATTCCAGCCCGGCACGGGCTTTGCGGCGGCCCCGCAGGGGCATTTGAATGGCGCTCCGCGCCCGCCATTACAGACGCCGATTTCAATCGGCGGATGGCCAGTGGATGATCTCGATGTGAGTCCCGCCGGGCGCTTCTAAGTAAAACGAGCGGGTTTTGTCGCGGTGGGTCTTGATCTCCTTGCCGTATCTCTGGGCCAGCGCCTCTAGCTCGTCCAGAGACACCCGCCAGGCAAGGTGATTGGGGTGCTGGTCTTTAACCACAAAGGCCAGCCGCGCGCCTCCAGCCTCGACAAAGGCCCAAGTCGCATCTTGGTAGAGTACAACGGCCCCGACATGCGCTTCGTACCAGGCAACCGCCTCGGCGATATCCGGGACGACTTGGGCGACGTGATCAAAAATATAGCTCATAAAATTTACCGAAAGAGCGAGCGCATCAAGAGTGCCCAGGCGTTCTGGCCCCACGGCGTGCTCGCCGCTAAGACGATCACGGGAAAGAGTGCCGAGAGCGTCAGAATGAGAAGCAGCGGCACCGACGAGCGTCGGTTGCTGTAGAGCCGCGAGACCCCCCGCGCATCCACCAAGCGACTCCCGACTTTCAGGCGCACCAGAAACGTGCTCGCCATTCCTCCTCGGCCTTTATCTAAAAAGTCTTCGAGATTCGAGTGCGTGCCGACGGCGACAATTAAGTCAGCACCTTTCTCATAGGCCAGTAACAGCGCCGCGTCCTCACTTGTTCCCGCCATCGGAAAGAGAATGGAGGAGACTCCCAGGGCTTCGACCCGCTCTTTGCCAGGAGCACGGCCATCGGGGTAGGCGTGTACGAGAACTTCTGCCCCACAGCGCAGCGCCGAATCGCTCACGGAGTCCATATCTCCCAAGATGATCGCAGGACGAATCCCCAAGGCTAGCAGGGCATCTGCCGCCCCATCCACGGCGATCATGACCGGCTTCTGATCTCGCAGATAGAAGGTCAGGCGCTCCAGATCCTGTTCGTAGCCCTCGCCGCGCACCACCACGAGCACATGCCTCCCCACAAGATTGGTCTTGAGCTCGGGGAGCTCGCCTGTTTCCAGTAAGAGCGCACGCTCTTCAGGCTTTTCTAGGAACTGTAGAGTGTTCTGGGCAAAGCGCTGAAGCTCTGTGTCTAGATTTTGCCGAGCCGCAGCAAGCTGTTGCTCCAGTAAAGCGGGCACGAGAGCGGTCAGGTGCGCCAAGCGAGAGTCGGCGAGGGTGAGCCGCTCCCCTTCTTTGAGCTCGCTAAAGAGATCTCTTTCTTGAGATTCGTAGAGAGGAATCCCCGCGTCCAGGAGCACACCCGGCCCACGGTTCGGATAGCGGCCGGTCACAAACGGCTGGCAGTTAATCACCGCATAGGGCCGAGCACGTACCAACATCTGCGCCACGACAGCATCGAGGTCAGGATGATCGAGCACCACCAAACAACCCGGAGTCAGTGTCGGCGCAAGCACTTTGGTGCGTCGCCCCAGACGTACCTCAACAAGCAGCATGCCCGCTTTTTCTTTTTCCCGAGTGAACAACTGGCTTCGGATCATTGTCTGAAAACCGATTATATCCCCCACCAGAGTCGGGTACAATAGTGGGGTTTATACCAAACATAAGGAAGACAAAAATGACAAAGCTCACGTTTATCGCAGCCCTGGCTGCCTTCGGAGTTGGCGCCGTCGCCCTCGCACAAGATGCCGCTCCCAAGCCCGCACAGCGTCCCGGTCAGGGACAAGGCCGTAATGTGGTTCAAGTCTGCGCCATGAAAGGCGAGGCTCTCAAGACCCCTGGGAAGGCGGAGTCGGTTGAGTTCAACGGGAAAAAAGTTCTTTTCTGCTGCGCCAACTGCAAAGGTGCGTTCGAGAAGCTCGATGATGCCGCTAAGACCAAGACGGTTACCAAGGCAGGACTAATCAGCCAAAAGCTCACTGCGCTCAAGACGATTGAGCGTGTGGAGAAGCAGCTCAAGGAGCTTGATGGCGTCAAAGAAGTGGTGACAGCGGCTCCGGCAGGCAAGGTCAGCTGCGCCGTGACCGGTGAAGAGATCGAAAGCGCAGCCAAAGCGGCGGGCAAAGTGGAGTACAAAGGCAAGACCTACTACTTCTGCTGCCCTGGCTGCATCAAAAAATTCAACGAGACCCCCGATAAGTTCGTCAAGTAGTACAGAAGAAATAAACCCCGGAGTTTTTGCTCCGGGGCTTTTTTTCGTCAGAACTAAAATAGCTTGGCGTTTGGGTTGAACTCGATCTTAGCATTGCGAGCCATCTCCCCGAGCCACTTTTGTACGGCTTGTGGCTCGTTGAGCTTCGCATTAACTTGCTCTTTTTTGTACTTAGCTTTCTCTGCGGCGCTGATATCAGAGCCTTTTTCGAGAAGCTTGATGATATGCCAGCCAAACTGGCTCTTGATCACGGGGCTAATATCGCCGGGCTTCTGAAGGGCAAAAGCCGCCTTCTCAAAGTCTTGATCGAAGACTCCCTTACCGACCCACGGGAGCTCACCTCCCATCGCACCGCTTCCCTTATCGTCGGAGAACTGCTTAGCAGCCTCGTCAAACTTGAGCTTTCCAGCCTTGATATCCGCAAGAATCTGATCCACACGAACTTTTTGATCTTCTTCTTTCTTCTTAAGCTGCTCCGGCGTCATCGGGGTTGCCTGCTCCGGCGTCGGCCCCAGCGGCTGGGTTGCCAGGAGAATATGAGCAAAGCGCCCCTGTCCCTCACGCCCAGGAACGATCTTGATCAAGAACTTTTCAAAAGACTTTCGGGCAAGCAAGTTTAGGCGTACGGTCTGGGTCACTTCCGCATCCGTTAGACCAAACTCACGCGTGATCTCCGCGAAGGTCATCATCTTGCCACTTTGTGCCATCTGAGCTACGACCTTGGCCTTCTCTTCTTTGACTTTCTCCGCAAGCTCAGAAGCCGTGACACTAACACCCGCTTTTTTGGCTTCCTGCTCAATCACGATCTTCTGAATCATCTCCGGGACAACACGCCGTGCCAGGGTTCCACTAAGCTGTTTCTTAATATCCGATGCCGTGATATTGACCCCATTGTAGCGTGCGATCACACTGGAAGACATCGCAGCAGGCTTGGCAGAGGGCTTGGCCGCAGGCTTTTTGTTGCCTTGGGGGGCAACTGCCAACACCAGGGCAATCGTCATGGTTGAAACTATCATCTCTAAACCTTTCTCCTAAAAAAAGACGCCCCCGCTACCGGTGGTGTTCCGGAGCGGGGGCGCTTATCTCACTTACTCAGTGCTCTCAGAGGGAGCCTCTCCGAGATCACCTCCAAGAAGCTGGCGGGCATCGTCGAGGCCACGCACCGCAACCGGCGCAGGAGCACCGCCACCCAACAGGGAGTCAGGCACCTCAAGCAGGCCAATGGCGCTGCCATCCGCACTGGTCACTTCCAGGGCGCGGTACTGCGCCAGACCGGTACCGGCAGGAATGAGACGCCCAATAATGACGTTCTCCTTCAAGCCGACCAGGTTGTCGCGCTTACCACGCACCGCCGCCTCGGTCAGAACGCGAGTGGTCTTCTGGAAACTCGCCGCCGATAAGAACGACTCGGTGGCAAGTGAGGCTTCCGTGATTCCCAAAAGAACCGGGATAGACGTCGCAGGTTTACCAGGAACACCCGTCTCCTGCTCACTTTTCTCGATCTTGCGGTTGACATCTTCAATATCAAAGCGATCCACGAGCTGGCCATTTAAGTAGTGGCTTTGACCAGGCTCCACCAGCTTACGCTTCTTGAGCATCTGGCGAACGATCACCTCGATATGCTTGTCGTTGATGTCCACACCCTGCTGCTTGTAGACCTTCTGAACCTCGCGCACCAGGTACTCCTGGATCCCACGCAGCCCCTGGAGTCCCAGGACTTTCTGCGGGTCGAGCGGGCCATCGGTCAGGCGGTCACCGGGCTCGATGACATCACCTTCCTTGACCTTGAGCTCACCACGGTAAGGCACGACGATCTCTTTGCGCACCAAGATACTCTCGATACCTGCCTCGCGGATCTTGCGAATATCACGGTCCACGAGCTCTTTACCAACGGGGACGATCTCCTCGTTATTGGAGGGGCTCAGGATCGGCACGGCGACGATCTGGCCGGTCATGGGCTTGTTGTCTTCTCCCACCTTGAGAGGCGAGTGAATCACGACTTTACGCAGACCTTCCATCGGGACGCCCGCAACCGTTCCACCAAACTCGGAGATGATCGCCTGGCCCTTGGGCTTTCGTGCCTCGAAGAGCTCGACAACACGCAGAAGTCCACCGACCTGCTCCTCCGCCACTTTCAGGAGCGCTTGCACCTGACGGGCTTTTTCGCGCTCGCTGCCCTCTTCGGTTCCCAGAGAGATATGACCACTCTGCTGATCTTGGAAGAGCATCTGAAGGTTCTGAGTACGCTGGCGCTTGGTTCCCGCAACTCCCGTAAGAGAGTGAGCGGTCGCAACGCCTCCGGTGTGGAACGTACGCATCGTGAGCTGCGTTCCTGGCTCACCAATGGACTGAGCGGCGATAATTCCTACCGCAACCCCGATCTCCACCAGCTTGCCGATTGCAAGGTCCTTGCCATAACAAGTCGCACAGACTCCCTGACGAGACTCACAGGTGAGCACCGAGCGAAGACCGACCCGCTTCACACCACTGTCTGCAACAAGCTTGGACACCGCAGCCGTGAAGATCTCGTTCTTGGCAATGATCAGCTCACCCGCCTTCTCATGCCCTTCAGGATAGAAAATGTCTTCCAGTGACGTGCGACCTAGCAGACGCTCATGGAGCATCTCGATCACATCGTTACCGTCACGCACTTCCCCGACAAAGATTCCATTCTCCGTGCCACAGTCAATCTCACGGATAATCACGTCTTGGGCGACATCCACGAGGCGACGGGTCAAGTACCCGGCGTCTGCGGTGCGAAGCGCGGTATCGGCCAGTCCCTTGCGGGCTCCGTGGGTTGTCACGAAGTCCTCAAGAACCGTCAGACCTTCATGGAAGTTCGACTTTACCGGAAGCGTGTCAATGATGTTGCCAAACGGGTCCGCCATAAGACCACGCATTCCCGAGAGCTGGGAGATCTGCTTTTTAGAGCCACGAGCACCCGAGGTGGTGATGATCGAGATCGGGTTGAACGGCTCAATGGCCTTGACAATCTCATCACCGATCAGGGTCGTCGCTTCGGTCCAGAGTGTCAGAACCTTCTGCTTGCGCTCCGCAGGCGAGATGACACCACGGAGGT
>NZ_CBAYMC010000193.1:0-8584 GCF_964826245.1 Armatimonas sp.
AGTGACACTACGCTGGATCGCCTTGAGCCGGGCGGCGCATCGCTCATGGCCGTCCATGTGGAGAACCGTATTGTCCTTCGCGAGACCATGCAGCGCCTGCGCCCTTTTGAGCAGCAAGTGATCTATGAGTTCTACTTCCGTAATCTAACCCAGACCGAGATCGCCACGAAGCTAGGCGTGTCGTGCAACTATGTCTCGGTCACCTTGCGTAAAGCTGTCGAGCGCCTTGGCAAGCTCATGGGCGAGGCAGAAGCCTATGACCGCCACCGCCGTCGTGAGTCCAGCGTCCTTGATCCGCTCACGGGCCTCTACACCACCGAGATCCTCCACGCCCGCCTCAATGAGGCCGTCTCACGAACCGTGCGTGCGGGGATGCCTCTCTCCCTGATCCAGTTTCAGCTTCTGGGGCTCCCCCTGCAAAGCAGGGCACGCGATGAAGTCTTTGAGCAGTGTGGCAATCGCCTACGCTCCTCGATCCGTCGCATGGACATGGCAGGGCGAGGGGAGGGAGACTATCTTCTGGCAATTCTCCCCAACACAGGCCCACAGGTTGAGCTCGCCGCAAACCGTCTGATTGGGGTTTTAGAAGACACGAGGCAGAGTGTCCATCGCTCGCTGCGTGTGGTCGCCGGAACCGCTTGGCACCCCCAGGAGGCACGCACTGCGGAGGATCTCCTGCGAGAGGCTCAGCGCTCCCTTGATGCGGCGCTCCAAAAAGAGAGCCGTGCAGGCAACGCGAAAGCTGCCTGAAAAGAAAACCTGAGTCGGTATAATACGCCCAGGAGATGACCGAACGACACGAAATTGAAGCGGCACTGTGGGAAGAGTTCCACCGGCTAAATGAATTGCACTTTGCGGGGGCACTGCGCCTCAGCGAGCTGCTGGTCTCGACACGCAAGAAATACGGGGGCTACTGCCAGCCGCAAAAAAAACGTATCGTGGTCTCCTGGCAGGCGTTTCTAGACCACGGCTGGGACGAGACGCTCATCACGTTCCGGCACGAAGTCGCGCACCTGGTGCACCCGAACCACTCCGCAGCGTTCTGGGCACTGGCCGAAAAGCTCGGCTGCCCTCCAGATCGTAAGAAAGCGCTCCCACCCAAAGATCGCAGCGCTGCCTGGTGGCGCTACGCCTACGAGTGCCCTGCTTGTCACGCAAAAATCTACCGCCGCAAGCGCCTCACGCGCAGCTCCTGCGCCCACTGCGATAGAAAGTTCAACCCGCAGTTTTTGCTCCGCGCCGTCGCCGTAGACTGCCCACCAATTGAAATCGGCGTCTGAAGGCGCAAACGCCACAAAATCGCTCCGCGATTGGATTGTTGATTTTTATGACTCTCAGTCTTTGTATCTCGCCGTGCCCCAACGATGTGTATATCTTCGCGGGGATTTTGCTCGGAAAAGTGGCGCACCCCGAGCTAGCCTTTGAGACGGCCTATCTCGATGTACAGGCTGCCAACGAAGCGGCACAGTCAGGGCAGTTCGATGTGATCAAGATCAGCTACGCCGCCTACCCCAAGCTCAGCCAGCTCTATGACTTACTTCCCTCGGGTGGAGCGCTCGGTCGAGGCTGCGGGCCGCTACTGCTGAAAAATGGCGATGCAGACTTTGATCCAAGTGCCGAAGTTCTCGCTCCGGGAGCCCAGACCACCGCAAACTTCCTGCTGGATTTTTGGGCGCACGCCCCACTGGAGAAGTGTTATCTGCCCTTCGATGCGCTCTATGAGGAGCTGCGGACGGTTCCTGGGACACAGGGCGTGGTGATCCATGAGAAGCGCTTCACCTACGAGGCCGATGGGCTGACTCTCATTCAAGATCTCGGGGAGCACTGGGAGGCGGAGACGGGCTACGCGATCCCGCTTGGGGCGATCCTCTGCCGCACGTCGCTGGGGCTCTCCGAGACCGTCGCCGACCTGATCCGTGAGAGCCTTGCCTGGGCCGATACCCACCGCGATGAAGCTCTGGCCCTCTGCCGCCAGCATGCCCAAGACCTCACCGACGGCGTGATCGAGGCGCATATCGGGCTGTACGTCAACGAGTACTCCCACGACCTCGGCAAAGAAGGCCGCGCCGCCGTCGAGTTTTTCTTCTCGCAGCAGACCGCCGGTTGAAATCGGCGGGCAGTATAATCAGGCATGGAAACCCCAACGCCGATTGCCCGTATCCGTGCCGATGCGAAGTCCCTAACCTTTACGATTCGCCCCAATCACCAAGTGCCACGCCAGCTCTTTGGTCAGGGTGTCGGAGCGGCGGCGTGGGAGTCGCTGACGGTTGAGCGCGTGGCGGGAAAAAGCTTCACTCTGCCTCGGTTTGATAGCGTCGGACGAGATCGGCTGTTCTGGCGCTTTCGCAGCAGTGAGAGCGAGACCGCGCAGTGGGTGACGGAGCTGGCAGACACGGCGACGCGGACAAACCCGCTGCCTTGGCCCAAGAGCATCAAAGGCGTCCAGTGTGTCGTGGACCGCGCCGATGCCATGGCGCTGGGCGCTAGGCATGTCGGGATGAATTTAAGTATCCGCGAGGTGCTTCAGCCCGCCATCGGCGGCCCCTATGGCGGTCCGGTTGAGTTTATGGACGTGGACGGTGAGAAGATTCCGCTGGCCGCAGGAGTGCTCGCCCGCTACGACGATGAAGTCCGGGCGTTTACCCAGGCGGGGATTCTGGTGACGGTGATCTTTCTCAACTACTTCCCACGCGATGCCGCCGACGGCGACCTGCTGATCCACCCGCACTGCGACAAGAAAGGCGCGGCCAACCCCCTCTCGGCCTTTAACCTGAGCAACCCCAAGAGCGAGCGGCTCTACCGGGGGCTCTTGCAGTTTCTTGCCAAGCGCTGGACGGAACCTGCGGGGCGCTGCGGACGGATCGGGGGCTTTATTATCGGCAACGAGGTCCAGAGCCACTGGCACTGGTACAACCTCGGGAAAGCGTCACCCGAGACCGTGGTGCGCGAGTACGCCGATGCGCTGCGCCTCGCCTGGCTCGCCGTAAAAAGCGTCCACCGTGAGCTGAGGGTCTATGTCTCGATGGACTACTACTGGACCGACCGCCACGAAGCGCCAGATCGGACCATGCCTGGACGCCAGCTCGTGGATGGCCTTAACGCGCTCACCAAGGCCGAGGGGGACTTCGACTGGCACGTCGCGCACCACCCCTACCCACAGGGACTCTTCGATCCGGTATTCTGGGACGACGAAGACGCAGGCATGGGCTTTGACACACCGATTATCACCTTCAAGAACCTCGAAGTGCTCCTCGCCTATCTCAATACGCCCGGCCAAAAAGTCAAAAGTGCCGCGCGGCGGGTGATCCTCTCGGAGCAGGGTTTTAACTGCAAGGGCAGCGGCGAGCAGGCCGAGAGAATCCAAGCCGCGGCCTATGCCTACGCCTTCGAGAAAGTGCGCCACATGCCCGGCATCGATGCCTTTATTCTCCACCGCCACCAGGATCACCCCGCAGAAGGCGGCCTCAAGCTGGGCCTGCGCGATCTGGAAGGCCGCCGTCGCCCGATGTGGAGTGTCTGCCAGAAAGCCGAGACGCCCGAGTGGGCCGCCACCATCGCGCCACTCCTGCCACTCACAGGCCTAAAAAGCTGGGACGACGCCAAGCCCACCACCAAGCGTATCGGGGAGCGCTCCGGGGTCGGGGTGGAGGCGCTCTATCCGGGGGAAATGGTCTGGGACGGGATCAAGCAGCTCTGGACCGCCACGCCCACCAACTGCCTCGACTGGCGGCAGGCCAAGGAGAAGACCAGCACCGGTAAGCGCGTCCCCGGCCTTTTCCAGCACCCGAAAGCCATCGGAGCCGCCGAGGCTAGTTTTCCTATCACTCTCCCCGGGGCCGCACGCCTGACGCTCCGTTTCGAGGTACTCAACAGCGCCAAAGAGCCCGCCCCAAGTGGCATCACCTTCGGCGTCCGCATGGATGGCAAAGAAATCTGGAGCACCAAAGTCACCGACTGCGGCAAGCCCCACCCGCACGCGCTGGACCTCACGCCCTACGCTGGCCGCACGGTTCAGCTCACCTTCACCACCGATGCCAACGGAAAAGAATCCTACTGCTGGGCCACCTGGCTCGCCCCCGCTATTCTGGCTGGATAGTATGCCCCGCAGACTCCAGCGCAGCAACGGCGGCGGTGAGCTGGGTTTCTTTCGCCAAGATGTAGTCGGTATCAAAGGTGGAGAGTGCGAAGATGGGGATCTTGGCATCGGCGAGGGGCACGGCCAGCGCGGCGAGGATTCCAGTAAGCGAGAAGTCCAGCGGCCCAGCAACTTTGAGGGCACGCCAGCCGCGCTCACAGGGCACGCCGCTTGGGGCCAGTGCGTCTTCCGTGACCAGAGAAAGTTCGTCTGCGGTGCGGATCGCGGCGAAGAACGCTACTTGCGGCAGAGGCGCTGTGGCGGGGAGTTTCCAGATCGCATAGGCTTCGGGGAGCAGTATGAGGTTCATCCGCCGTTCCCCTGACTCTGTCGCCACCAAGGAGCATTCGTCGGTGAGGCCCCCCCTGCCACTTTTGCACGCTCGATTGTCTCCAGAAAAGCGGTACGAAGCTCTATATCGGGGAAGGCAGAGGGGGGAAGATACCAGTCTTGACCCTGTATTCGAAACCAAAGAAACTCCCCATGAACTTTTTCAAGGTGCTCAAGAGTGTTCCATTCATACAGGTGCTGTGATCCCGTGAGCCGGACGCGAATTCCTTCCGGCTCCAAGGTCATGGTGTAGTTCTCGGTAACGGGATACTGTACCAGCCCCTCGCGGATCTGCTGGGCTATGATACGGCGCGTGTAGACTTTAAGATACACACTGGCCACCACAAACCCCAGTCCGCCCAGCACCAACAAGACTCCCAACAACTCTAGCCAGCTTATCAACATCCGCATCCCGATGATCAAGCCTAAGATGACACCCACCACAGCTCCGACAGTCTTAACCTGCCGACACTGGTCTCGATAAGTCGCACTCTCAACATAAGAGCGGTACCAAACCTTCCAGTCTTCTTCTGTCCAGCGCCACGTAATGGTATTCATTTTCGACTCCAGTGTACACCAGCTTTTACTCTAAATTGGCAGCAGGGCGTAGCCAGGCGCTTTGGGTGTCGCCGAGAACGGTGGCAAGCGAGAGCGCGATGAGCGTCTGTCTTGGGTCGCAGCCATAGAGCCCGCTCGCCCACGCCGGGTTGGCCTCGACCACTGCCCAGCCCTTGCCCTCGATCTTTCCAATATCCAAAACGGTGACGGGCGGCAAGAGTGACTCAATCTCCGGGAGCAGCGCCTTGGTGAAGCTCCGTAGCTCGCTGAGCTCCTCGGGTCGCGCCACAAAGTCTAGCTTGCCCTTGCGAAAGTACGGCGAGCGGGTCACCACTTTCCCCTCACGCACAAACAGCCGCCACTCGACCTCCCAGTGCACGGGCTCCGAGAGCAAGACGGGCGTGGTTCCCGGCACACTGTCCTCACCGGGAAGCGCCGCGCCGCTGGCATAGACCGTCGCGGGAAACGACTTATCGGCGGCGGGCTTGGCGAAGACCGGGCCGTCGTTCCAGAGCCGCGCCTCCGTGAGCGTGGTGAGTGAGATGTGACGCTTGCGCCACGCATCCGGCAGGCGCACCAGAAAATCGTCGGAGGGTTCTAAAAGCCTCACCCCGAGCTGCGCCGCGACAATATCACAGAATAGCGGGTCGCCGTAGAGCACAGGCGCATCGGCTTGGAAGGGCTGGGGAAGCTGGTAGCGCACGGGAGCAAACTCCCAACCCAGCGCCGATGCTGCAAAATAAAGCGCTTTTATATCGGGGTTACTGGCGCGATCCGGAACAATCAGTGTCGGCAAATCCATCACTCTCCTGCCACCAATTAAACCGGCTTGCGTGGCTAGACGCAACCTCGTATACTCCCGCTAACGACGATGCAAACAAACCTATTTCTTGTCCCTTTTCTCCTTCTGGCCACCGTGACGCTGGCTCAGGAGCTGGCTCCGATCCCCGCTAAAACGCTCGCCAAGAAGAAAGAGCTTCTCTTCACCGATGACTTTCAGAGCGCGGAGCACGACAAGCGCTGGCACCGGGTCGTGGATACGTTTGCTTTTGAGAACGGAGCCCTCAAGGGCACACAGACCCGCGAAAAAGACATGCCTGCGGCGGACGGCAAGTCGGTGATTAAAGCACATGCCGCGGTCTATGGGCTGGAGCTTCCCACCAAAGATAGCGTCGTCGAGTGCAAGATTCGCTTCGAGGGCGCCAGCATGATTGATGTCGAGTTCGATGACCGCGCGTTCACCGGCTCCCACTACGGCCATCTCTGCCGCGCCCAAGTGCGCCTCAATAAAGTGACAATTCTAGACGAGCGCGATGGCACGCAGAGCAATGCTTTAATCGAGCTACGTAAAGATCCCGTCGCCAACAAAGAGGCAATTAGCAAGCTCCTCGCCACCCACAGCGCCAGCTTCCCCGTAAACCTAGAGGCAGGCAAGTGGTACAAGCTGGTGGTAGAAACCGTCGGCGAGGAAATGCGCGTGACTATCGACGGCAAGCCCGCAGGCTACCTCAAGTCGCCGGGGATCGGCCATGCTACCAAGTCCAAGATCGAGCTCGGCGTTGGCGGCAAAGACGGCTGGTTCGACGACCTCAAGGTCTGGAACGCGGAACCTACGCGCAAGTAGCACCAGAGCCGCTGCTAGCCTTCTTCGGGGAAGGGCACGGCATCGGCTCTTAGCTCCAGCTCCTCAATCGTCGGTAACTCACTTTGCAAGTGCTCTGGGAGCGAGCGGGTCAGTAGCGCCGTGAGATGCGTCGAGACTCCAATAGGCTTGTTCATGTCCCGAAGTGCGTACTCCGCGATTGTGGCGTTCTTGGTCTTGCAAAGAACCACCCCAATCGAGGGCGCATCACTCGGATGGCGCAGGAGGTCATCCACGGCGGAGAGATAGAAATTCATCTTCCCTGCAAACTCTGGCTCGAAGGCACGCATCTTCAGATCAATCACGATAAAGCAGCGCAGCTTCAGGTGGTAGAAGAGCAAGTCAATTCGGAAGTCTTGATCCCCAATACTCAGCTCATACTGGCTCCCAACAAAGGCAAAGCCCTGCCCCAACTCCAACAGAAACTCCCGGATATGCACCAAAAGTCCCGCCTCCAGATGCCTCTCCTGCGCATCGGGGGCAAGCGTGAGGAAGTCAAAGTTATAAGGATCCTTGAGCAGCGCCTGCGCCAAGTCCGACTGCGGAGCGGGAAGCGTACTCGCAAAGTTGGTGACCGCCCTTCCCTGCCGCTCATGCAGCAGTGTCTCGATTTGATGCACCAGCACCGGCTGGCTCCAGCCATTCTCGACAGCTTTCTGCGCATACCAGAGCCGCAGCTCCGGGTCTTTGAGCTTGTCCAGTAAGGCGATATTTTGCCGCCATGGCAATTGTGCAACGACCCGTTGCACAATTGCGTCATCCGGCCAAGCGGCGGCAAAAGCACGCATGTACTTCAGGTTGCGTGGGGAAAACCCTTGCATCATCGGAAACGATGCTTTTAGGTCGTGGGAGAGGCGGTCAATGACCTTGCTGCCCCAGCCCTCTGTCTGCTGCTTCTGAAGAATGTCGTTCCCAATGCTCCAGTACAGACGGACCAGCTCGGTGTTGACCGCCACCGCAGCGCGAACCTGCGCGGTGCGCACCCGCTCCTTGATGGCCTTCAAAAGCGCATCGTAGCCGGTGGGAAGAAGCTCTACTTGCCTAGCATCCATGCGCTTAGTGTACCGGAAGACGCCCCTTCAGCCACGGGCGATCCCGCGTGAAAATGGGCGGCTCGACCGATACCCAAGCGCTTCGCAGAGCAAGTGCTGTCTGCTCCTCACCCGTGCGTTTGTGCGTGTAGGTGACACTCTGCTCGCTCGTCTGGCGCTCGATGACTCGTCCGCGCTTGAAGCCGGCGGGCAGGTCGTTGAAGTTGATGCCTTTCTCCGCAAAGAGCCGCTCCTGCATCTGATCCGTGGATAAGCCCTGTAGCGACGCGTGCGAGAAATGCGCATGTGCCGTCATCGAGATCGCGTTCTTGGTCGCGTCCTGCTGCCGCCAGATAAAGTAGTTCTCCACCTCGATGGGCATGGGGATTGTCCAGACCCGCGCATCAAAAACAGCCAGCTTATCCGTGACACCACGGGCAAAGCGAGCGGCGTTGAAGTGCGCGGTGACAGTGCTCGCCGAGATCGAGGCCAGCTTCTGCAAGTTGCCGTCGAACCATGCCTCGGTGCCTGTGTCGCTAAAGTCCGCAAGCAGAATACTAATCTCGTCGCTCTGCACATAGCCAAGCACTGCCCCCTGCGCTTCTTTGCAGAGCGCAGCGGCGGCAGTGTCCATATCGACCATGAGGCCCAAGTCGTAGGGGCGAGCGCAGCCACGCGTGTAGGTGTGGAACGCCTTACCATCAATACGGAGCAGCGTGTAGGTGCGGCGCGGGAGCAGAAAGCGCGTGCGGCTCTCATAATCGCGCTTCATGCGGTCGCCTAGATCATCTTTCATCGTGAGGACTTTATCGGCACGTAGCGCGTTTCGCTAAACACAACGCCTACATAGGCAGGTGCTTCCACTCACGTTTTTCGACATTCAAGTGG
>NZ_CBAYMC010000194.1:0-8554 GCF_964826245.1 Armatimonas sp.
TGCTCTGGCTGATACGATCCATCTCGTACTCCACCGGGTCTTCGCACGTCATGACATTGGTGGCTTCGTCCTTGACGGCATTCAGCGCGGCGTAGAGCGTGGTCGTCTTGCCAGAGCCTGTTGGACCCGTCACAAGTAAGATGCCATAGGGACGCTTGATAAGCGTGTGGAACGCCTCTAAGTTGGGCTTGGAGAACTCCAGCTGATCGACACTTTTCTGGGTTGCACCGCCATCTAGGATACGCAACACCACGCGCTCGCCGTAGAGGTTAGGCAGGGTTGAGACACGGAACTGTACCGTGCGCCCGTCAATTCCCAGGTTGATACGGCCATCTTGCGGGACACGGCGCTCGGCGATATCCAGGTCACTGAGGATCTTAAGGCGAGAGACCAGAGCGGCAAACGAAGTCTTCGGGAGCACGTGAAGCACATGCAAGTGGCCATCAATACGATAGCGAACCTGAAAGTCTTTCTTATAGGGCTCGATATGGATATCCGAGGCGCGTTTTCGGACGCCTTCGATCAGCACTGTATTGACAAACTTGATGATCGGCGCGTCATTGGGATCGTCCACGGTGGCGATATTGTCCGCGTCTTCCGCGAGGCGGCGGATGTCTTCTTGTGAGAGCTCCGCATCATCGTTGAGGATCATGAGGGTTGCTTCTAAAGAGCGAGCCACCTGGCGCTTATCAAACGTATTGCCGCTGGTCTGGTAGGCAAGCTCAATGGCACGCTTAAGCGCGGTGCTTTCTGCCAGCACCGGACGTACACGCCGCTTGGTACGCGACTGCACCAGATCAATGGCGGGAGTATTCCACGGGTTGCCGACCGCGACACGGATCGGCGGATCGGTGAGGTAGGAGTCTTCGATGGCAGGCTCAAGAGGCAGCACCATGAGTGCCAGCGCCTGCTCACGGGAGATCAGGGAGAGTCCTTCGTCGTAGACTTGCTCGCTCTCAACATTGACGAAGGTCATGTCTATCTGGCGGCTGTGTGCGGCGGTAATGTCCTGCTCACTGACCCAGCCTTGGTTGACTAAGATCGAGCCCAGACGCTCCTGTGTGCGGTGCTGAATCTCCAGTGCCTGAGCAAGCTGACCATGTGTGATGAGCCCACGGGAAATCAAGATATCCCCAAGGCGCTCCTTCGCTCCCATCAGACCCGATGATGGCATGACAGCGGGCAGATCCACACCAGTGGTGGGAACGTGATTTCCCTGAGGGGCCGCTGCCTGGCTTACGGCAACAGGAACCTTGTCGCCAATCCGTGCAAGCGCAAGCTCCTCAACGGGAGCTGTGGCAAAGTTATGAAGGCTTTCTGAGCTATGGAGGCTCTCTGAGCTATGGAGGCTCTCTGAGCTATGAAGGCTTTCTGAGCTATGAAGGCTTTCTGAGCTATGAAGGCTTTCGGGAAGAGGCTCTAAAGAAGCCTGAAGCGCGACTTGTGCTGTCTCCACTTCCTGAAGTGTGGTACGGATCTCCTCAGGGTCGAGTGGGTAGCGTAGGCAAACGACAGTCCCCGCTTCCAGAGCCCGCTTTCGGGTATCAGGCGTATCACTGTCCATCGCCATCAGAACCGGCAGGCTCTCGATTCCAATATCGGGGTGGCGGATGCGGCGACAGGTATCGAGACCGTTGACCTTAGGCGCGTTCCAGCGGGTTATTAAGACATCATAGGGCGAGCTTGTGCGCGTCTCACTGCGTGGGCTGCTTCCTAGGGTGAGCTGCTCCCAAGCCGCCTCACCATCGCGGACAATCGTCGCTTGATGTCCCTGTCGCTCTAGCGCCTCGTGCAAGAGCAGCGCGGAGAGAGCATCTTCTTCAACAGCCAGTATTTTCATATTATTCCATTTAAATGATCGGTGATTTTGAAGCGCTTCTTAAGCACTCTGCCGTACAATTCTCCTGATGAAATTGCTAGATTGTGGGCTGGTCGGACTGGGAAGTGCGCTGGGGGGAGTTGTACGCTACAGCCTAGGGAGCTGGATCACCATGCGCTGGCCCAGCGCAATTCCTACAGGCACACTGATCGTCAATGTCAGCGGCTGTTTTGTGCTCGGCCTCATTGCGGCCACACTGGGCAACAAGTCTGAGGGCTGGCGCTTGCTGCTCGGTGTCGGCTTCTGCGGAGGCTACACCACGTTCTCGACCCTGATGTACGACACTGAGAAGCTCAAACCTGGCCTCGCGATGGGAAATATCGCCCTCTCGCTCGCCCTAGGCCTGCTCGCTGTCTGGCTGGGCGGAAAGCTAGGAAGCTACGTCGGAACCCGGTAGAACTCGTCGACGGCTTCGCGGACACGTGGGTTTGACACGACAAGAGCGATCAAGTGAGCAATCCCCTCAGGCTCCAGCGTCTCCAGAACGCCCGTATCGGTTCTGAGGCTGGCTCATCGCTCGAATCTCCGGGCAAAGAGAGCCCCGAGGGCGATTCCTGTGGCGTAGCAGACAATATCCCCAAACGAGAAGCTGCCACCAATGGCAAGTGCGCCGAGTCTTGTGTGACGAAGTGCGACGAGCCAAGGGAAGTGCCAGAGCTGGCTAACCTCGACGAGCACGGCCAGAGCCAGTGCAAGAAGAGTGCGCCGCGCCAGTGGCCAGCGCGGCGCTGCGCTACAGACCAGGCAGAAGACAAACAGCGCCCAGAGGCCATCTCCAAGCGCCGAACCAAGCGCGTCGAAGTGCTGTTTCAGGGGGCGCGTGGCAAGTCCTAGAGGCAGGCAAAAAAGTGCCCCCAAGAGCCAACGCGCCCGAAGAGATGCGCTAGAAACGGAGCCCAACACTCAGATCAAGCCCCGAGAGGTCAAAGCCCTGCACTTTACCAACAGAACGCCAGCGCGCCTCTAAAAAGCTACGGAGCCCAATGCTCGTTCCCACGTAGAGACTGCCGCTCGGAGCAAACCCGCTCCCATTAATGCGATCGGCCTGGCTCCGCAAGTTGGCGTAGGCTCCTCCCAAGCTCACGCCCGCATACGGCAAGAACGTCGGGAGCTTGAAGGGCTCGCCCTCTGTGACATAGAGCTGAAAAAGAGGCCACTGGTACTGCGCTGCTAGAGAGGCCATGAACGCACGGTTCTGGAAACCACCCAATGTCTTCCTCTGCGTGGCAAGGTTAAAGTCGGACGAGAGCCGGGGAATCGGGGGCGGGAGAACGGGACCAAAACCGGGTGAGAAGCTTAGCCAGCTCTCCCCAAAGCGAGAGCGCACGGCGGCACTAGTGGGTAAGTAGGTACCCGCGTTAAAACCATAGAGAGGGATGTACGGTGGTTTAGGAGCAGGGGCCTCGGTCTGCCCGAGAGCAAGAAGTGCAAGGAGTAGAGTCGGCATGGCTCAGGATACCCCACGGTGCCCGATGCGGGTATCCTACAGCCATGCACTTCACGACAAAGGCGGAGGCCGAGTCCGCGATTGCGGCTGCCACTGAGGTTTTTTTTGCCACACAAGCACGGGCATCGTTTGAGCGCCATGCAACTCTCACACGGATTAGCGAGGGGCTGGAGGCGCAGCTTGAGGACTTTGCCCAGCTCCTCTGCACGGAGGCGAAGAAGCCGATTCGGGATGCGCGTGTCGAGGTGCAGCGTGCCCGCATGACATTCTCACTCGCCGCAGACGAAGCCCGGCGCTTTGGGGGCGAGCTACTCCCACTGGATCTGAGCGCGGCGGCGGCGGGACGCCTGGGACTGGTGCGGCGCTTTCCGCTTGGCCCGATTGCCGCCGTGACGCCCTTCAACTTTCCCCTCAATCTCGTGGCGCATAAGCTGGCTCCGGCGATTGCGGTCGGTGCGCCAGTGGTGCTCAAGCCCGCGGAGAAAACGCCACGAATCGCCCTCAAACTCCAGGAGCTGGTGCATGCCTCGGGCTGGCCCGAAGCGGCTTTTGCGGTGCTGACTCCCGAGACACCGCAAGAGATCGGCACACTGCTGGCCACTGATCCGCGTCTGCCGGTTTTCTCCTTCACCGGCTCGGATCGCGTTGGCTGGGAGCTGAAGCGGCTGGCAACTAAAAAGCACGTTACTCTAGAGCTAGGAGGCAATGCGGCGGTGCTGGTTGCGGACGATGCAGATATCGCGCCTACCGTGGCCCGCTGCGTCGCGGGCGGTTTTGCTTACTCGGGTCAGGTCTGTATCTCGGTGCAGCGTGTCTTTGTCCATAAAACCCATTTCGAGGCGTTCTGTGAAGCGCTGGTAGCAAAAACGCGGGCACTTCGCCTCGGTGATCCCGCCGACGAGAACACCGATTTAGGGCCGATGATCACCGAGGCGGCGGCGATTCGGGTGGAGCAGTGGGTGGAGCAAGCCAAAGCGGCAGGGGCAAGAGTGCTCCTCCAGGGGCTGCGTGATGGTGCCTCTCTCGCCCCAAGTATCCTCACGCATGTCCCGGTAGACCAGCCGATCGCCTGTGACGAAGTCTTTGGGCCGGTGGTGGTGGTGGAGTCCGTGGAGAGCTTTGACGAAGGAATCGCTCGCATCAATGCGAGCCGCTTTGGCCTACAAGCGGGAGTCTTCACCTACGACATGCGCCGCATTCTCCAGGCGCACCAGCAGCTCCGGGTCGGCGGCGTGATTATCAACGATGTCCCCACTTTCCGCAGCGATTCCATGCCCTACGGCGGCGATGGCGACTCGGGGACAGGTCGTGAAGGCATCCGCTGGACCATGGACGAGTACACAAGCCCAAGAGTTTTGGTGCTGTAGTTTTTGCCATCTCCCCGCGCTTCTTGCCATCTCCCCGCGCTTCGTTCGTTCCTCACTTCGCGCGACCCTCTTCCTGTATCGCTCGTGCCTCGCTAGGAAGAGGGTGAAAGATATTTTTGATTTTTTATCAGAATCATTGCTTCCTAACCGTTCTACAAGTGTGAACAAAGATTTTATAAAAAAGTCATGTCGTCGGAATCTGGATCAGCATTTAAGACAACGCTCACGAGTCTTGCGTACCGAAGCAACCGTCGCGGAGAAGGTTCTCTGGGAAGTGCTACGTAAAGATGCTTGTGGTGGCTATCGCTTTCTACGGCAACATCCCATTGCACCCTATGTGGTGGACTTTTACTGCGCGGCGTTGAAGCTCGTTGTCGAGGTAGACGGAAGCATCCATGATCTTCCCGAAGTCCAGGTTAATGACCAGCTTCGCCAAAGAGCACTGGAAGAACGGGGGCTTCACCTACTACGTCTCACTAATCAGGAAGTTCTCACGAAGTCCGCCGCTGAACTTCGCCAAATCGTTTTGCGTGAATCCAAACGCACACCCTCTTCCTAGCGAGGCACGAGCGATACAGGAAGAGGGTCGCGCGAAGTGAGGAACGAACGAAGCGCGGGGAGATGGCAAGAAGCGCGGGGAGATGGCAAGAAGCGCGGGGAGATGGCAAGAAGCGCGGGGAGATGGCAAGAAGCGCGGGGAGATGGCAAGAAGCGCCGGGGGAGGCAAAAAAACTACCCCCCGCCATAGATGACGGGCTTGAGGGTGCCGATGTAGGGAAGCGAGCGGTAGCGGCCCAGGTAGTCCATGCCGTAGCCGACCACATACTCTTCTTCAACCGCGAAGCCGCAATAGTCCGGCTCCAAGTCAATCCCCAGAGCACGGCGGCGCATGGGCTTGTCAAGGAGTGTGCACACGCGGATCGAGGCGCACTTACGGGCACTCAGCAGGTCGAGTAAGTAGGCAAGGCGGCGTGCCATCGCGGGGTTGAGAACATCCTCTACCACGATCACATGGCGGCTCTCCACCGGCTCATCCAGGTCCTTGAGAATCTTCACGACCCCGCTGGCCTTGCTGCTGGCTCCGTACGAGCTGACCGAGACAAAGTCAAACGAGAGGGGAATATTGATGCGCCGCACTAAGTCGGCCATAAAGAGGGTTGAGCCGGTCAGGACACCGATCAAGATCAGATCTTTGCCCTCATAGTCACGGGTGATCTGTGCGCCTAGTGCGGCCACACGGGAGGCGATTTCCTCTTCGGTAATACGGATCGTGTCAATATCAGGGTGCATTCTTCTCGTCTGTCTGCCTTTTTATGTCAGTCGCTGACCAGGTCGAACCAGTCCACATCGCTGAGCACCACCTTGGGGGTTGTGCCACTGATGGGCAATTCGTAGAGGTCATAGGCTATTTTATCGGCTGTCGTGGGGCGTGGCGAGAGAAAAAGCACGGTTTTTCCATCTTCACTGAAACGCGGGCGCATCACATCGCCGCTGATCAGGCGCTTGACCGCAAAACCCGGCCCGGAGGCGAGCCAGAGCCCACGTGGCACGGAGGCAAAGGCAATGCTCTTTCCATCGGGGGAGAGAGCAGGCCAGAGCGCGGCACCATAGGCGGCGGGGCCACCCAGTGTGGGAACCGGAGTCCAGGCATTGCCGACCGCCAGGTTGCAGATCTGGAGCGGCGCAATCCCACTCTCTTTACCGATGGCGACTGCCGCGAGAAAGGTCGAGCGAGCATCGGGCTGTATGACGGGAGCCAGGCACTTCCAGTGGCCTTCCGCGTCCACCAAGGCTGTCCCAGACTGCGCGTCTACCGAGACCGTCATCACCCCCGCCGCCGCTCCCACTCGGGTACAGCCCATATAGAGTGTCCGTCCGTCGGTGCTCCACGAGAGTGAGACAAGGCTCCAGTCCTTGAGGGTGGTTAACGGGCCGTTGGGAACTGTCGGGCTAATCTCTGCGACTTTACGACCCTGGCGGTCGGTGAGATTCTCCGTGGTGAGGAGCTTTTTCTGCCGACGGCCGGTGATGTCGCTCAAAAACAAAGTGATGGGCCGCCCTGCCAGGCTCCCCTCTGTCTCGGGATTGGCCGCCTTGGCCCAGACAATCCGACGACCATCCGGCGAGGTAGCCCAGACAGCCCCCTGCCCAACACTCATGTCCAACACGCGCCGGGACTCTTTTCCATCGCGGCTTGCGCTATAGAGGACACTCCCGCGCTGGAAGAGAAACCGCTCCGCATGCGCCACGCCCGCCAGCGCCAGAGTCAGCGCGATGGCAACAAAACTTTGCACCTTCATTTAGCTCCAGTGTACCGTATTTTAATGGGGAAAAAACGAGGAAAAGAGGTATAATTTCCTCTACTATGCTCACCGATGACCAGCTTACCGCTTTCCATGACCAAGGATTTCTCGTCTTACCGCGCTACTTCACCGATGAGGAGATGGCAGGCTATAAAGCCGATATGGACGCTCTCCAGGCGCTCCGCGAGGCAAAAGAGCCCGTGCCCTATCTTTGCCAGCTTCCCCACCTGGGGCCGCTGATGGTGCATCCCAAGACCCTGGCGATGGTCGAGCAGGTGATGGGGCCAGGCTTTGCCTTCCACCATCTACACGCCAGCCGCCAAGGCGCAGGAACCCCCGGCTCGAACTGGCACCAGGACTACGAGCAGGAGCCTCAGACCAACCGTAGCCACATCATGGTGCATGTTTTTTACTACTTCAATGGCCTCAACGGAGAAGTGGGCGACTTAGTGGTGTTGCCGCGCACACAAAACACGGTTATCGCCAACGGAGCGCTTGGGCACCTGGGCCAGCAAGTTCTCCCCGGCGAGATCGTGGTGGATGACCTGCCGCCGGGCTCCGCCGTGATTGTCTACTCCGCACTCTGGCACGCCCGCCGCGCCAAGCCCGGCGGCGCGGATCGCGTCCGCTACTTCGCCGATGCCTCGTACTGCCAAGCGGGAGTGAAGTGGCCGTCGTACCACAGTGCCCAGTGGCGCGAGATTCTGGCTACCGCCCGCGAAAAACTCGGCCACGAGTCGCTCTTTGCCGAAGAGCACTTCTTCGATGTCAGAGAGGCAAAAGCCGCCTGGCGCGAGCGGCAGGGGAGCTTGGTGCAACCTCCCCCAGCCGCTTAGACGGCTGTCCCCCTCCGGCTTCGCGAAGGGGGACGGTATACTGCCTACTGTATGAGCGCACCACGAACCGCTTCTCTCTCCCGCCAGACCTCCGAGACCGATATCACGCTCTCGCTGGATCTCAATGGCGATGGCTCTAGCCAGCTTTCCACCGGCGTTGGCTTCTTCGACCACATGCTCACCCATGTCGCGCGGCACGGGCTGCTAAACCTCAGTGTCACCGCGAAGGGTGACTACCACATTGACGATCATCACACGGTCGAGGATGTGGGAATCTGCCTGGGGCAGGCGCTGAAGGCCGCCGTCGGGGATAAAAAGGGCATGACCCGCTACGGCGACGCGACCGTACCCATGGACGAGTCACTGGTGCTCTGCGCCTTGGATTTCTCCGGGCGCGGCGGGGCGCATATTGCCCTAGAGTTCCCCGACACGCGCATTGGAAACTTCGCCGTCGAGCTGGTCGAGGAGTTCTTTCATGCCGTCGCTCGCGAGGCCGGACTCAATCTCCATATTCGGCTGATTGTCGGCAAGAACGCCCACCATATCGCCGAGGCCGCGTTTAAAGCCTTCGGACGTGCCCTGCGCCAAGCCGTTGCGCTGGACGACCGCGTGACCGGCATTCCCTCCACCAAAGGCGTGCTCTAGTGATTGCGCTGATGGACTATGGCGTGGGCAACCTGCGCTCGGTGGAGAAAGCCTTCGAGTTCCTGGGCCACGCCATC
>NZ_CBAYMC010000195.1:0-8438 GCF_964826245.1 Armatimonas sp.
AGAGTTGTTCTGAATGCGTATCGAAGATCGTGACGAGTTTATAGATGCCGTCGCGCAAGCGGTGATTGATCGTATCGAGGAGAAGAACCATATTCATGGTCTCGTCGAAATGGTGGTTCAGCGCGTCCTACAGTTGCAAAAAGAGTCCGTAGAGGGTGAGGGAGCCAAAAGCACCGAAGCCACTGAGGGCACCGAGTCCGAATAGTTGTTTAGAGGAGTTTTAAAGTTATGTGGTGGACAAAACGTTCGTGGAGCGCAGAGGCAGAAGAAGCCCGCGCCAAAGTAGAGTCTCAAGAAGGCTCAGAATCCCTCAGTTCGGCAGAGAAAGCCAAACTAACCCGTCGCCAAGCCCTCGCTAGGTTCGGTTTTCAAGCCGGAGCCGCCGCAGTTGCCGCTTTAACAGCCGATGATCTTCTTCGTAAAGTCGGTGAAGAGATGCAAAAGCGTGCTGGTGATAGCGAAGTCGCTAATGCCGTGGCAAAAGAATTTAAGAACGCTGGTGTAGTGTTTGCCGATGTAGCCGATGTCGTATCTGATACTAACTCAGAATATGATTTTTCTATCGCACTTCGTCCCCCTTGCTCGGATCCTAATGCGGATCCACCCCAAGAAGATAATGGTGTTTGCGGACATGAATATGAAGAAATGCGTGCTGCATGTAGTTTCTATCCCGTTAATTATGATCCTACTTTTCCCTTTAATCCTGCTTTTCCATTAGATTATAATAATCCAAGATGTTGCACATATGTAGATAGCTCCTGCTGGATTCAGCGTAATGCGTGTAGAGCAGCAGCTAAACAATGGTATATAGATAATTGCAAAGGAAAAGTAGGTTATCCTGATGATCCTAGAAATTGTCAAACTGAACATAATGATGTTAATTGTTAGTTGTATGTGATTATTAGTGATATGTATGGGCATTTCAAAAATGCCCATTTTTGAAATGCAAAAAACATTTTTATGAAAATTATCCTGTTTTTATGTGTCTGATTTGTTATGGATTTTTATTTTGGATGTGGATAAGTATAAAGGGCTTGTGAAGATATGAATGATGATGATGGAAAGATAAATAGGATGATTGACCCGTTAGTCACTTCCGGACTAGATGCTGTAGTCTTTTCGGAAAAAGGTTTAATCCTTAAGGATATATTAAGTATTTCAAGTTATGTAAATAGTTACTCTGTTTGCAATAAAGGTCGATATATAATTATTCTATCTCAGGATGGAGACTTGGATACCTTGAATTTATTTGATGTAACAAAAAATAAAGTAATAAATATCCTTTCAAGGAAAGTAAATGGCATGTTTTCTCGGCCTCTTTTTGATATTAAAGGGTGGTTTTCGGACGGTGAAAATATGATATTTACAATAAAGGAAGATATAAGTCAAAATAAAATTACTTGGTATGTTTTTAATGTTAGGTCTAAAACAATTGACCCTGTAGATATTGAAAGTGCAAATCAATCTATTTTATTTTCTGCTATTACTCCATATGGTGTTTTAAAAAAACACCAGGCAGATGCTGTGATTATAAAAAATAATGTTATTTCTCGTGTGAGACTTCCTTTTTTAGCTCATCCTATATGGTGGGCTTTATCTGGAGAAGAAGTTGTATATTCTTCGACAAAGATTGAAAATGGTTTAAGCGTTCCTGATAAATGGATTGTATTAAATGTAAAAACTAGAAATTATATTGTTTACGATAAAGAGCCTGATATTAAGTATAAATATGTTGATACGATGCCTGTAGATCTTGAATGGATGAGTAATAAGATTGTGATAAATGGTAAGAATAAAAGTTATTTATACTTAACATTGAAAGTTAAAAGTCCTAGTGACTCGAATTCTTTAAATCAGTGTTTGGTCTCTACATTTGCAAATGATAGAAATGGAAGTATACTTCCTGATTTTTCGGCGATTGTATTTCTACATGGAGGGACATTATTCTTACGGAAAATTGATTTACTTAGTGCTGACTTAGTAAAGAAAAAATGCATGGATCGAGAAAAATCTGCTGTTGTAGCTTTGTCAGAACGAATCATTTATCATTTAAAAAGATTTGCGTTTTATAATAATGGTTATATGCCTTCAACTGAATCAGATGTAAAAAAATGGATGGATTCAACAGGAGTCCCTAATTTATCTGAAATTTTTACATTTTCATCACTAGCGTCGCGTAAATTTCAAGAAGATAAAAATATTGAGATAGGTAGTATCGCTTTAGGGGGCGGATCTGCAATTGTGTTAAGTAACGGTAAAGTGAAATTTGTTGAAAAATAATGAATAACAATATCTATAAAATAGAAGGTATGACTAATGGCAGCGCATACCTTATTCATTTTTGGTCGAAATCATGCCCTGTATGCCATGATAATATTCTAAAAGTTCAAAATATTAGAGATTTATATCGAGGTAAAGGGCTTATAGTGATTGCAATTCACCGCCCGATGGGGCCATATGATCTTGATATTGATTCTGTCAATCAAGTAAGAGATCAGATAGGTATCACGGAAAAATGTATTTTTGATAACGATCACTCAATTGGTGATTCACTGGGAGTTATTGCATGGCCAACTTATTTTCTTTTTGATAGTGAGTGTAAACTGCGACGTCATGCAAAAGGTCAGTTGGGAATTCGTATGATTGAACAATCTTTGATTCGTATGTTCAGTGAGTCCTCTTGAAATCTTCGTGATTGGTTATAATAACCCGGTTTTGTATGCGAGCACTCGATGGCTTTCTCGATCTGATCTACCCCCCGCGCTGCCTGGTCTGTGAGAGCTGGGAGGAGCCGCTTCTTTGCTCTGAGTGTGTGGCGCAGTTTGTCCCCGTTCCCGCTCCGATTTGCGTGGTCTGTGGTCACCCGAGCGAGCCGGAGCGAGTCTGTCGTTTGTGTGAGGCGGCGGCGGACCGTTGGGGTGGCTGGGCCTTTGAGCAGGCACGTGCCGCGGGACAGCACACAGGAGCGCTACGCCACGCATTGCACCTGCTTAAGTACCGCCAGAAAGACGCCCTCGCCGAGCCACTGGGGGCATGGCTTGCGGATAAGTGCCTTACCGAACTCTTTCCCGGCTCGTCGTTTGATGCCATTGTCGCGCTGCCCCTCTCGATAAAGAAGCGAAAGCGGCGTGGCTACAACCAAGCGGTACTCCTGGCACAGCCCCTCGCCGAGCAGCTCCAAGTTGCTATGCTGCCCGAGACGGCATTTGTTCGGACACGTGCTGAGCAGTCGCAGATGCGTCTGGGAGCACAGCAGCGCCTCTCCAATCTCTCCCCCGATGATTTTTCGGTGGTGGACTCCGACGCGATTAGGGGCCAAAATCTTCTCTTGCTCGATGATGTTCTGACCACAGGCGCGACTCTGCACTGTGCCAGCGCGGCCCTCCGAAAAGCGGGTGCTGCTCAAGTGAGTGTTGTCACGCTCTCGCGGGCGTTTTGATGCACCGCCGATTGGAACGGCGGTGCTGGAGAGCCTGCGGCTACAAAGGCCGTTCTGGCCATACCGAGTTTACTCGGGATTCCCATGGGCGGCACGCCCTTCGTAGCTTTAGCTCTCCAGCCCCCTCGTTCTGATCGAGGGGGTAAAATAGCGCTATGACGATCCAGCTCTGCACCCATCCACTCGCGCAGCACCTCCTCACAGGGCTCCGCTCCACCGAGACCGACCCCCAGCACTTTCGACCACTCGCCCGACGCTTAACAACCCTGCTGGCCCTGGAGGCAACGCAGGACTTGCCGATGGTGGCGACGCCGATTACGACACCCCTGGAGCCGATGGAGGGACGGGTTCTGGCACAGGGCCTAGTGGTGATTCCGATTCTGCGGGCGGGACTGGCCATGCTGGAGCCGTTTATGGAGCTTTTTCCCAATGTCTCGGTGGGCTACATTGGGCTGGAGCGGGATCACGCGACCGCCGTGGCATCCAGCTACTACTGCAAGCTCCCGAATGTGGCACGGCAGACGACTCTGGTGGTAGACCCGATGCTGGCGACCGGTGGCTCGGCCAATCAGGCGATTGAGCTGGTCAAGGCCGCCGGGGGCACGGACGTGCGCCTGGTCTGTGTCGTGGCCGCGCCGGAGGGAGTCGCCGCTGTCAATGCCGCCCACCCCGATGTTCCCCTCTACGCCGCGTCGCTCGACCGCCAGCTCAACGACAAAAAATACATCTGCCCCGGCCTTGTCGACTTCGGCGACCGGCTCTACGGAACCCTTTAATCTCCCCTCTTTCCCCCTCCTCCCAGGATTGGGAGGAGGGGCAGGGGGAGGAGGGGCGCTACTTGCCGATGCAGAACCGTGAGAAGATTCCCTGGATGATCTCCTCGCGCGTCGTCTGACCGGTTAGCTCGCCCAGCACGGCCATCGCGCCGTGGGTGTCTACGGCGATCAGCTCGGCGGGGAGGCCGGAGGTAAGCGTGGCTCGTGCATCGGCGATGTGTAGGGCGACTCGGCGCAGGGCATCCTCGTGACGAGCACGGGTAAGAAGCGGTGCATCGGTTGAAGGAGCCGCTTCGCCGACCACGGCTCGTGCGAGCTCCTCTAGCCCCAGCCCCGTCTTGGCAGAGACGGCGATGGCGGGAAAGCTCGTGAAACGCTCTAAGTCGGGGGGGGCAAGATCCGATTTATTGACCGCGATGACCAGATTGAGGATGCCTTCCGGAAAGTGCGACGTTTTCGGCTGGGTTGCATCGACAACCAGGATCACCACATCGGCTTGGGCGACGGCAGCGCGGGCACGCTCCACTCCGATTTTCTCGACAATATCGTCGGTTTCCCGCAGGCCTGCCGTGTCGAGAATGCGCACGGGGACTCCGGCCAGCACCAGCTCTTCGGAGAGCACATCGCGGGTCGTGCCAGGAATCTCGGTGACAATGGCCCGCTCCACTCCCGCCAGTGCATTGAGGAGCGACGACTTCCCAACATTGGGCTCGCCGGTCAGCGCGACCGTGATGCCTTCGGTGAGCTTTCGTCCGTAACGAGCGCCGTCCAGAAGTCTTTCCAGTCGGTCAGCCGCACGTACAAGCGGTGCTTCGACGGTCTCAGGCACCAGCTCCCCCACATCTTCGGGGAAGTCAATCGTGGCCTCTAACCGGGCAAGCGCCTCTTGAAGCTCCGAGGCAATCGCGCTGGCCTCACGGGAGAGGCTTCCCTCAAGCTGCCGACGAGCCACCCGCTGGGCCGCCACCGAGCGCGCTGAGATAAGATCCGCAAGAGCTTCCGCCTGTGCCAGATCGAGCTTGCCGTTGTGAAACGCCCGCTCGGAGAACTCTCCTGGTCGTGCAAGGCGTGCCCCAGCAGCGAGAAAAACGGCCAGGACTTGCGAGAGAGTAACCGCTCCGCCGTGCCCCTGAAACTCCACAATATCTTCACCCGTGAACGAGTGGGGGGCAGCAAAGCGCACGATCAGGCCATCATCAAGAGCTTCATCACTCTGAATACTGTAGGCCGTGGCACGAGAGAGCATCCGTGGAGCAAGCCTCGCCACCGAGCGCCGCACCACGCGAGTCGCGATCGCGACAGCATCAGGGCCGGAGAGCCGAATCACCCCGACGCCCGCGGGGCCACTTGCCGTTGCTATCGCCGCAATCGTGTCGCTCATCGGGGAGGGGCGGCGAAGGGGCGCTGGCCAGGAAGATCGAGGGGAGCCGCCTCGGAGCTCATGTCCTGTGAGCGTGAGCCACCCCCGAGGCGATCCATGCCCGGAATCATCTTGGTCGCTCCCATCAGAAGCGGCATGATGGTTACGGCGGCTAATATCCCATTGAGTAGTGTCCCCACCAACCCGAACAGGATATTCCACCAGCCGATCTGGGCCTTGCGCTTATCATCAAGCATGAGAAAGACCATCCCGACGGGGATCGCGAGCATGGGAAAGACAATGCCAAGCGCCACCGAGGACCAGAACGCGGCGGGAGACTCTTGGCGCAGCTCGGCGGAGTACGTCGGGCGAGCCGCGACGGGAATCGCGCCTGCGCCTCCTGAGCTAGCGGGTGGGGAAGCCGATGGAACCGGTGGGGGAGCCGTCGCCAGCGCACGGCCACACTTCCAGCACGCCGCTTGAGTGGCAAAGTTATTCGACCCACAGGCCGCACAGACAACACGCTCGTTGGACATCGCGACTGGCTTCCCTACTGTGGCATGCTAGGTTCGGGGCGAGCGAAACCGGTACGCTCTTCGGTCTTTTCAAAGGGGTTGAAGCCACTGCTACGGAAGGCCATAAAGCCCAGAGCCCCTAGGGCCACAATGACCACGACAACTAAACCGGCACGACGGCCTTTCTCTTGTGAAGAAATCTTGGGAGTGATCACATCCGTTGTTGTGGTGACACTGGTTGAGTTAAATTTTTTCAGGTTGAGCCCACCGGACTCATTCCTGGGAGAGTTGCTGTTTTCGGCCATAGTATCCTCGTTGTACCATGCCGTGGAAAAAGAATCTTGAAACTTTTGCTTCCGCAACGGATTCTAACGGCATACACATTTTATACGTCGTCGCGAGACAGATTGTGACCAAGAGCGCAAAAAATGAATCCTGAGGAAATCACGACCGATACACTGCAAGAAGAAGCCTTCGCCGCACTGCTGGCCAAGACCCTTCCTGCGCCGTCGCTTCAGCCACTACCCCGTGGTCTATCGGAGCGTATTGCGGCGGCTACCGATGCCCGCCCGACGTTCTGGGAGCGCCTCACGGTATCCTTACGTCCTGCCCCGGTTCGTTTCGCGCTGGGAGGGGCTGTCACGGCAGTGGCTCTTTGTGCTGTCTTTTTGCCACGTCTACCGAAAACAGAGCCTACAAAGCCGATTAAAGTTGCCATAACAGCTCCCACGCCAGAGCCAATACCAAATGTGGTGCCGACCTCAACTCGGAGCCCTGCGCCGGAACGCATGACTGCGCCTGATGCCATCGTAGCTCCCAGCCCGGCTCCCGAAGTAATCGCGCCGACACCCAGTCCTGTTGCGCCCGTGAAGCGGCTCGCGGTGGCCTCGCTGAAAGAAAAAGCCCAGATCGGATTTGAACCGTCGCAGGTCTCAAAGTCCGTCGCTCCGATCCCGGAGCTGTCTCACTCACAAGGTGCTCAAGGAGTTGCGCATATCTCAGTGGGGGGACGGACTGCGGCTACCAATAGTGAGCTTGAGAGTACTCCGACACCCGCCCCGGCAGCCGTTCAGCCCACAACCCAAGTTGCACGCGTTCCACGGATCGAGACGACTCTCGTAAGCGGTGACATTGACGACGATAAACCGGAAGTTTCTGTAGGAAAGCCCTTTAATCCTTTACTTGTTTTGACGAAAGAAGAGAAGGCGCAGATGGAAAAAGAGCGCAAGATTCCAAGTCTTTCGGGAGCGATCTCTGGTTCTGAAAGCGTAGTACGATCCAGCTCAAATCTAGGTTTGCTTAGTGCGCCCGTAAGATAGGGATGATACAATTGGGCCGTGCATGGCGGAGCCATAGTGCGCACGGGGAGGGATGAAATGGGACGGACAGCCCTTCGCTGCACATGCGGGCAGCGTGTTGGAGAGCGGGAAGTTCTGCGGGCCGGATACTATCCGAGACCTTTTGGCCCTAGCTACGTCTTGGTACGCTACCGATGTTCTCGTTGCCGACGACGAGGCGAGCAGTTCTTGCGCCAAGAAGAGTGGGATCAAGGAATCCTCTCCGATGCCACCCTTGAACTTGATCTCTCTACCCAAGGAATTCTTGCGACACGGGGGCCAATCACGCTCCGTGAGCAGGCGGACTTTCACCACAAACTAGACTCAAAAGGACTCCAAGATCTGATTGCAGAGTTTGAGTCCAAGTCCGACGAAAAAGCGTCCTAACCGCCAATCTGAGACATCGTGCGTAGGCTCCCTCCGCGTGCAAGCCGTCCCTCAAAATCACTCTGGATGGGCTTGTGAGACAGCGCCGCGGCTGCATGCGCCAGTATCTCGCTCTCGGTACAACCGGCTCGTAGGGGAGTCATGAGATCGTACTCGAAGTTATCCGCAAGGCAGGGGACGAGCTTTCCATTGGCGGTGAGCCGGAGCCGGTTACAGCCGTCACAGAACTTATGGCTGATGGGGTTGATCACGCCCACGGTACCGAGTGCTCCCGGAATCTTGAAGTTTCGGCTCGTGCTCTCCCGGGTATCGTGCAGTGCTTCTAAACCCGGCCAAAGCGTCTTGAGCGTTGCGATGGCTTCTTCATTGCTGACATACTGCGCTCGCCACTGGGCATTGCTCACTTGCCCGATGGGCATGTACTCTAAAAAACGCACCGAGATCGGTCGCTCCCGTGTCAAGTTGCCAAACGCCTCGATTTCATCGTCGTTGATGCCGCGCATCAAGACGCAGTTAAGCTTGATCGGGGAGAAGCCGACGGCAAGAGCGGTTTCTAAACCTCGCCAGGCCCGTGCAAACTCCTCGCGGCGGGCTAGCTTGACAAAACGCTCTTCTTGAAGCGTG
>NZ_CBAYMC010000196.1:0-8413 GCF_964826245.1 Armatimonas sp.
CACGCCTCAGGCCAAGCGCCGGACGCACTACAAGCTCACTCCGCCGAGCCTGACCTTCTGCAAGCGCTGCAATGAAATGGCCCGTAGCCACTACATCTGTGCGAGCTGTGGCTACTACAATGGCCGCCAGTGGCTCACGCCCAAGGCCGAAGCTACGGCGTAGGCACCTTAGACCTACGTGATCTCAATAGCGCTCGATGCCGTCGGCGGTGATCATGCCCCGGCGCAGATCGTTCGCGGTGCGGTTGACTTTGTCCGCTCCGAACTCGGAGAGGGCGTGCGTGTTTTACTCGTCGGCGATGCACAAATCATCGCCGCAGAGCTCGTCGCCTGTGATGCGGACGGCGATACGCGTCTGCCTATCGTCCATGCTCCTCAAGTCGTCACGATGGAGGAGCACCCGATGGAGGCGATTCGCAAAAAGCCCGAGTCGTCTATCTCAATCTGTGCCAAGCTGGTCAAGAGCGGCGAGGCACAGGCGACCCTCTCGGCAGGCAACACCGGCGCGTGCATGCTGGCCGCTCTGCTCATTATCGAGCGTCTCGCCCGCATCAGCCGCCCTCCTATCGCCTCGCTTCTTCCCACGGAGACAGGCCGTCACTGCCTGCTAGTAGATGCGGGCTCCAACGTAGACTGCCAGCCCTCTCACTTAGCGGACTTCGCGCTCCTTGGCTCACTCTACGCCCAGCATGTCATGGGCATCGAGAACCCCAGCGTTGCCTTACTCTCCAATGGTGAGGAAGATACCAAGGGCAATGAGCTGGTGAAAAAATCCCGTCCGCTGATTCAGGCCCTCCCCGTGAACTTCGTCGGCAATATCGAGAGCAGCCATCTCTTCGAAGGCGGCGTGGATGTGATTGTCGCCGATGGCTTCGAGGGAAATATCTTGCTCAAGGCCGCAGAAGGCATGGGCAAGCTTGCCATTGTTCATGTCCAGCGCACCCTCGCCGAGGCCCAGACCGATGGCGAGCGAGCTGTCTTAAAATCGGCGCTCAAAAAACTGATCGCGGCAGGAGACTACGCGGAGTACGGTGGTGCTCCCCTACTTGGTGTCAATGGCCTCTCTCTGATTGCCCATGGCCGCTCCAACGCCCGTGCGATCTTCAGCGGTCTCCGGCTCGCCACACAGGCAGTACGCTCTGGCTATGTAAATGCGGTAAAATCCGCCCTAGAAGGAATACCGATAGAATGAGGACGCTGCGGCGGGCCATGATAGCAGGAATTGGCAAGTACACTCCTGAGCGCATACTAACAAACGACGAGCTCTCTAAGATCGTAGACACCAACGATGAGTGGATTGTCCAGCGCACCGGGATCCGGGAGCGACGTATCGCAGCAGAGAACGAGGCGACCTCGGACATGGCGGTCAGGGCGGCCCAAGAGGCGCTCGATCGTGCGGGAATCACCGCCGCACAGCTCGATGTTATCGTGGTTGCCACTTGTACCCCCGATTTCAATAACTTCCCCGCCACCGCGATGCTGGTTCAGAACGCCCTCGGTGCGCCGCAGACCACCGCCTTTGATGTCTCCGTTGCCTGCGCAGGCTTTGCCCACGGCCTTGATGTCGGCGCACAGTTTATCGAGACGGGTCGCGCCAAAAACGTGCTGGTGATCGGGGCTGAGAAGATGTCTAGTGTCGTGAACTGGGAAGACCGCGCCACATGCATTCTCTTTGGCGATGCCGCCGGAGCCGTGCTCTTGCAGCCCAGTGACGATGAGAGCGGCTTGCTGGCCTCAGATCTTGGCGCGGACGGTAGCGGTGCGTGCCTGCTCAACCTCCCTGCCGGGGGAAGCCGCCACCCCATGACCCCCGAGCTTTTAGCGGGCAAAGAAAACACGGCGCACATGGACGGTAAAGCGGTCTTCAAGTTTGGCGTAAAAGTGATGGGCGAGACCGCGCTCAAAGCCCTAGCACGTGCGGGAATGACCGAGAGCGATATTGACATGCTCGTTCCCCACCAGGCCAATATCCGCATCATCCAAGCCGCCGCCGAGCGCATGGGCCTCGTCGAGAGCGATGGCTCCCTCAGCCATAAAGTGGCGGTCAATATTGATCGCTACGGCAATACCAGCGCAGCCTCGGTTCCCCTTGCCCTCTACGAAGCGTGGCAGGAAGGCCGGATTGTCGAAGGCAATATCGTCGTCACCATTGGCTTTGGAGCCGGTCTTGCCTGGGGAGCGAATGTGATTCGCTGGGGTAAATTAGCCCCATGAAAATAGCGTTTGTCTTTCCTGGCCAAGGCGCACAAGCGGTCGGGATGGGCCACGATCTTTTTGAGAGCTCTCCCGCTGCCCGCGCTGCTTTCGAGCAAGTCGATGCCGCCTGCGGAGTGTCTGTCTCATCACTGTGCTTTGAAGGCCCAGAAGCGGCACTCAAAGAGACGAAGAACACCCAGCCGTGTCTCTTTGCCACCAGCGTCGCCGCACTGGCCGCCTGCCGTGAGGCGGGCCTAGAGCCTGCGGCCGTCGCAGGGCACTCGGTGGGTGAGTACGCCGCTCTCGTCGCCGCGGGAGCCTTTGATCTCGCCACAGGGGCCAAGCTGGTTCAACAGCGCGCCCTCGCGATGGCCGAGGCCGCCACACAGAACCCCGGCTCGATGGCCGCCGTGCTCGGCCTGGACGCGAGTGTGGTGAAAGAAGTTTGTGATTCCTTGAAAAGCTCCCCCAATCTTGGGGGCGGGGGGGGCCCTATCGTGGTGCCTGCCAACGACAACTGTCCGGGCCAAGTCGTGATCTCAGGCGAGGCCGAGGCACTCACGGAAGTCGCGCCGCTGCTGAAGGAGCGTGGCGCAAAGAGAGTTCTGCCGCTGGAAGTCTCGGGTGCGTTCCACTCTCCCTTAATGGAGTCTGCCGCAGACGTGCTGAAGCCGATTATCAACAGTGTGGCGATCACCGCGCCGAGCCTACCGATCGTCGCCAATGTCACGGCAGAGTACGAGAGCAGCGCCGATGAGATCAAAGCCAATCTTGTCGCGCAAGTGGCAGGGCCGGTGCGCTGGACAGAGACGATCCAAAAGCTCACTGCCGATGGCTACACGCATTTTGTCGAGTGTGGCAGTGGGAAGGTTCTGGCGGGCCTGATCAAGCGCACTGCCCCCGACGCCGTAGTGTTCTCCGTGGGCGACAGCGCCAGCCTAGCCGCCGCCATTGAGGGACTACAGGGACGAAAAGCATGAGTCTAGAAGGAAAGATCGCCATTGTCACCGGCGCGGGTCGGGGCGGGCGCGGGATCGGGCGCGGGATTGCACTGGCACTGGCCCATGCGGGAGCCGATGTGGTCATCACCTCCCGTAGCAATATCGCCGATGCGGAAGCCGTCGCGGAGGCGGTGCGTGAGACGGGCCGTACGGCGCTCGCGATTCCGTGCGATGTGAGCGATGCCGCCTCGGTTGATAGCCTCTTTGCCACTGTGAAAGAGCAGCTCGGGCGGGTAGATATCTTAGTGAACAACGCCGGGATCACCCGCGACACGCTTCTTCTGCGCATGAGCGAGGACGACTGGGATGGCGTGCTGGATGCGAACCTCAAGGGGACGTTTCTGTGCACCCGCGCCGCCGCCAAGATCATGCTCAAGCAAAAATCCGGGCGCATTATCAATATTACTTCGGTCAATGGGCAGGTAGGAAGCCCCGGTCAGGCGAATTATTCCGCGTCGAAAGCGGGTATGATTGGCTTTACCAAGAGCGTGGCGCGCGAGCTGGCCTCACGGAGCATCACCGTGAACGCTGTCGCACCAGGCTTTATTGATACCCAGATGACCGATTTCGTCTCGGGCGACTCGCGAGAGAAGCTTTTAGAGAAAATTCCGCTGGGTCGGTTCGGCACAGCGGAGGACGTGGGCGCAGCAGTGGCGTTTCTGGCGTCGGAGGCCGCGTCGTATATCACTGGGCAGACACTCACTATTGATGGTGGATTGACTGTCTAACCCAAGCTTTTATTGAGGAGCATAAGGAAATGTCTACGTTTGAGCGTGTGAAGAAGGTTGTTGTGGAGCAGCTGGAAGTTGATGAGAAAGAAGTCACTCCGGAAGCTTCTTTTGTAGATGATCTAGGGGCTGACTCTCTAGACGTCGTGGAGCTTGTCATGGGCCTCGAAGAAGAGTTCGATATCGAGATCCCCGATGAGTCCGCCGAGAAGATCACCAATGTCCAGCAGGCAATTGACTACATCGAAGAGAAAACCAAGGGCTAATTTCGCCCTGAGCCGGCGGTATGGGACGAAGGTCCCATGCCGCCGCTTTTTTTTTATGATACAGAATTAAGCTGTGAATAAGCGCATTGTCGTAACAGGAATTGGAGCGGTCACACCGCTGGGCATCGGGAAAGATGCCTACTGGAAAAACCTCACCGCTGGGGTCTGCGGAGTCGGGCCGATCACGCTCTTTGATGCGGAGCGCTTCGATGTCAAGATCGCCGCCGAAGTGAAAGACTTCGACCCGACGGCGTATGTAGATCGCAAAGAAGCCAAGCGCATGGATAGGTTTGTCCAGTTCGCCGTTGCCGCGTCGCTACTGGCGCTGGAAGACGCGGGCCTGAGCGTCACCGATCAAAATGCCGAGCGTGTGGGAGTCGTGATTGGCTCAGGGATTGGCGGACTCCAGACCTTAGAAGACCAAGTGCGCATCTTGGTGGAGAAAGGCCCCAGCCGCGTCTCGCCGTTTCTGGTGCCGATGATGATTGGGAACATGGCCTCCGGGCACGTCTCGATCCTCACGGGCGCAAAAGGCCCTAACTCCTGCACCACGACTGCCTGCGCCTCCAGTGCCCATGCCTTGGGCGATAGCCTGGAGATTCTGCGACGTGGCGCCGCCGACGTGATGATTACGGGCGGAGCCGAGGCGGGTGTCGTGCCGGTCTCGATTGCAGGTTTTGCCAACATGAAGGCCATGGCCTCCAACTTCAACGACAACCCCACCGCAGCATCGCGGCCCTTTGATGCGAATCGCTCAGGCTTTGTGATCGGTGAGGGCGCGGGGATTCTGATCTTAGAAACTCTGGAGCACGCCGAGGCGCGCGGTGCCCCTATCTACGCGGAGCTCGCAGGCTACGGCATGACAGCGGATGCCTACCACATGAGCTCGCCCCCGCCGGATGGCAACGGAGTCGCGCGTGCGCTGAGCTACGCTCTGAAGAACGCCGGGCTTGAGCCCGAGCAAGTCCAGCACGTCAATGCCCACGCGACGTCCACACCACTCGGTGATAAAGCCGAGATCGCCGCGCTACGCTCGGTGTTTGGCGCTCACTTTGACAGCCTTGCTGTCTGCGCCACCAAGTCCATGACCGGGCACTTGCTCGGCGGCGCAGGGGGCATTGAAGCGGCGGCGACCGTGCTCTCTATTGCGGAGGGCCTCGTGCCCCCCACCATCAACTACGACACCCCCGACCCAGACTGCGTGGTAGACTGCGTCCCCGGCGGCGCCCGCAAGATGAACGTGGATGTCGCCGTCTGCAACAACTTTGGCTTTGGCGGCCACAACGCCGTGTTAGTCTTCAAGAAAGTCTAGTCCCCTCGATTAGAGGGAGGGGACGGGAGTCTCCCCCGTTGGAGGGGGGAGACTGGAGAGCCTTCGGCTACGAAGGGCGTACCGCCCATACCCAATTTTCGGGTTTATGGCCGGAACGGCCTTTGTAGCTTTAGCTCTCCAGCACTGCCGTTCCAATCGGCGGTGCTCCAGCGCCGCTCCTACAATCGGCGGTGCTTACTTTGCCGCTTTGGCAGCCGTTATCTCTTTGGTGAAGGTTGCGGCATCGTGCTTGCCCGCCATTGCCTTCACCAGCTTACCTGAGGGGCTAAATAAGTAGGTTCGTGGAATCGGCGACGTGGGCGGGGCTTTGGGCTCCAGCCACTTCAAGAACGAGGCGATATCCGTGTTGGCCTTGTTAAAGAACGCATTCGCTGTCGCGTTCTGTGTCGTCAAGAACTTGGCCGACTTGGTCGCCGCGTCTTGCGGCGAGTCGCAGGCAATGGTGATCAGCGTTGCCCCACTGGCCTTTACCGCCGCGACTAGATCGGGAAACTCCTGCTTGCACGGCACGCACCACGATGCCCAGAAGTTCACCACGACAACCTTGCCTTTGTTTTTCGCGACAGCGGCTTTCAAGCCTGCCACATCAATGGGAGTCGGTCCTGGCATCAGGGCTTCGCCTCCTGGAGCTTCTGGAGCATGGCAACGGTGTCCTCGGCGGCACTCTTCACATTGATCTTGCTGTCTACGGCAACAACTTTTCCCTTTGGGTTGATATAAAACGTCACCCGGCGTGCGACGCCCCGCTCTTTATTGAGCACTCCGTAGGCCTCTGCCACTTTTCCGCCCACATCCGAGAGCAGCGTGTTGGTTAGAGCATCGCGCTCACAGAACTTCTGCTTGCTCTTCGTATCTTGCGTGGAGATCGTGTAGACCAGCGCATTGAGCGGAGCGAACTTGTCTTTTCCCGCCGTGTAGGACTTATTCTGCAGCGTACAGCCTGCCGTCATGTCCGCCGGGTAGAACGCCAGCACGACCCACTTCTTTGCCTGCTTCGCCTCTTTGAGAGCGACGGGCTTATCGCTTTGATCCGGCAGGGTAAAATCAGGGGCTTTCTTGCCCACGAGCTCTAAAGCGGGATCAGCAGGCTTCGCGGCAGCGGGCGGCTCCTGAGGTGCTGTAGCAGCCTTCACGGGCGGCTCCTGAGCGAGCAGGAGCATCGGAATAAGAAAAAACATTCGTAGGGTTCCTCCAGAGAGTGGTTGGTCGTATTTTACCGTGTCTGGTGGTAGCTCTGCGCGAGCTGACGGAGCTGCTCACGAAACGCTTCCCGCTGCGCACTATCATCGGGCAAGACGGCATTGCGGCGCTCGACGGCGGCATTGGTCTGGGTAACGATCTCCGTGAGAAAGTTAAGATAATCCGGCAGATCCTGCACATAGAGAGGCAGATAGTGAACACACAGTGTATCCCCGCGAAAGATCACGGGAGGACGGGAGGGGCGAGAGGACAGCAGATAGAGGCTCTCAAACTCCGCCGCCCACTCGGTACCAGGGTCTCGGGAGAGGCGCACATAGAAACCGTAGGTGCCGGGGAAGGCATCGCTCACTTCCAGCGTCTCCGGGTCAACCCCCACAATCTGGGCGGTCTGTATTCGATCGGGCATAGCAGCATGATACCCCGTCACAAAAGATACGCTCTGGCATGCTTTGTGCTAGATTACTTTTTTTTCCTCAAAGCGCGTCAAAACCTTAAAATCCGGGTATAATACCGGCGTGTAAGGTGTCTCGTCAGCTTGAGTTGAGAGACCCCTGCTAAAGGTTTTTAATGAGTGAAGTGAGTCCCCTTCTCTACAGGAGCAAAAAATGAATTTTAATAGCCGTGTTTTTCGTATGGCATCCGCCCTCACAATTGTTGGTATCGTCGCATCTCAGATCCCAAGCCGCTCGATGATAAGTCAAGCGGCTGTCAGTACTACCGCAAATGTCTATCCGGAGCAGGTTGCGGGCTATGCAGCAGGGACTTATGCGGCAGTACAGGTTGTTAAAAGCCCGAGCATTATCGGGCTAGGTGGAGCTGATCAGGGCTTGAAGAGCATGACAGCTACCATAGCGAGTAACCCGGATTTGAGTGAGGCCAACAAGATTATCGAAAACTCCGGTCTCGGCCAGAAGTTAAATGAGAGTGATGTGAATGTGGTTCTTCCCACTAACGCAGAAATCACGAAAGAACTTCCTGCATCGGAATTGGAACTTTTGCAAAATTCAGCAGGCGCGTCACAAGCCCAAGCTTGGGTGAACGAGCATACAACTGAGAAAAATATCATCCTTCTTTCTAGTATAACAGTGGTTTTTACTATATCTCTTCCCGACGGTAATGAGATTGAGCTCACTAAGGACAATATCAAGGATATTTTCAAAACCTTAGATGGTACCTTATTTACTTATAACGTCGTCATTAAGTGAATTGACAACGCATAAACAGTTATGAATAAAAGTCGTGTTTTTCGTATGGTATCTGCGCTTACAATTGTTGGTATCGTTGCATCACAGGTTCCAAGTCGGTCTGCGGTTAGCTTAGCGGCGGACGGTTACCCGGAAAGCAACGCGCTTCTGCAGCAAAGTCTTCAGAATGTTATTGTGGGTGGCTTTGTTGTTGGTGGGATTTACTCTATCACCAAAGGCTCAAGCGTTGGTAGTGTATTCGGTGGTAGTGCTGGTTCTGGTGGTCGCATCGGTGGAGGTAGTAAGCCCATTTATGACTTGACCAAGTCAAAAGATGAGTTCAGCAGTATTGCCCGCATCATTAGCAATGCAGGTGAGATCGAAATGTATCGCACCGATGAGTTCACTGTCTTCTGGCCGACGAACGATGCCCTGACAACAGCTCTAGGCCAGAGCAAGGTTGACCAGCTTGAGCAAGCAGCCAACAAAAGCGAAGCCATCACTT
>NZ_CBAYMC010000197.1:0-8355 GCF_964826245.1 Armatimonas sp.
CCATCTGACCGATTGGCTTCGTCCACTCGTCAGCGGGAGACCTGGAAAACTATGAAATCTGAAGCAAAACTCTATGCCGTGATGGGAGCTATTGTGGCTCTTGGAGGCGGCTTTCTCGTCTTTAATAAGGACTCAGGGCAAGATCCTGCCGCTGTGGCCCAACCCACTCCCACGCCGCCGCCCGTGACTCAGGAGTCTTTCTCAAAGCTGGAGGCAACGACTCGGCACTTTAAAGGAAGCCCGACGGCACGCTACACCGTGATTGAGTTCGCCGATCTGGAGTGTCCCTCCTGCCGTAGCACCCATGAGATGGTTCTCAAGAAATTCGGCAAAGAAATTAGTGATGTTCGTCTTGGGTACCGGCACTTCCCACTCGATAATATCCATCAGTTTGCAAGTCCCGCTGCCATTGCGACGGAGTTTGCTGATAAGCAGGGGAAGTTCTGGGAGGTCTATGAGACGATTCTTGAAAAGCCAAAAGAAGATCTGAGCCAGGAGATTATTGATGCAGCAGTAAAGAAAGCTGGTCTTGATACGGCGGAGTATGAAAAAGCCAAAAAAGATCCAGAGCTTCTAAAAAAAGTGACTGTGGATCGAGACGCAGGAATTGCAGCAGGAGTGGCAGAAACACCGACATTCTTTCTGCGAGATAACCAGACGAAGACGACAAAAATGGTCACGGGCTGGCGCAATCTCTATCCCGAGCTCAAAGGCGGAATCGCTGGGCTTCCGACACCTGTGCCTGCAAGCAACCCTCCTGGGCTTCCGAGTAAGTGAGGCAGGCGACTCTCTTACTTGTTCGTCACGGAGAAACCGACTGGAACGCGCAGAACCGCTGGCAGGGGCAGTGTGATGTGCCGCTCAACGAAACAGGGCGCACTCAGGCTCGTCTTCTAGGACAGCGCCTCACGCGTCTCTGGGAGGTGGGAGCACTGCCAATACCCCAGCGCCTGCTCGCCTCAGATCTCTGTCGCGCTACCGAGACCGCTGCGCTCCTCGAATCAGGGCTCTTACTGGAAACCGACACACGGCTCCGTGAGCGCGGCTTTGGCTCGTGGGAGGGAAAGTCGCACGACGAGGTGGGCTATGCGCCAGGGAGCTCACCGCGTGCTGCGGATGCGGAGTCGCAGGAGAGTGTCTGGGAGCGGGTGGTGGCTGCGACGGAGCCGCTAGAGGGCTGTGTGCTGATTGTAGGGCATGGGGGGGCGCTACGGGCTCTACTTGCCCATGCCGCAGGGCATGGACATGAGGGGATGCGGTACTTCACCCTCGGAAATACTAGCCTCTCCGTCATCCATTTCTCTCCCGCAGGAAGACAGCTTTTACGCCTCAACGACATGGCGCACCTAGAAAACTAAAAAAACGAAGCATGCAAGAAGACAAGAAAAATCTACCCAATTTTGCCATCACGGCTCCGGGGATCTACCGTGGAGCGGCTCCCACAGCAGAGGGCCTCAAAAAGCTCAAAGCGCTTGGTGTACGAACGGTTATTGACCTGCGGATCGAGAAAAAAGGGCAAGTGGAAGAAGAGGCAGCAGTGAAAGCGCTGGGGCTCAAGCGTGTTCGTATTCCCATGGGAGCCGAGGCTCCGACGGAGAAGCAAGTCAAAGTGTTTTTGGGGCTTCTGGCCAAGTCCTCCACCGAGCCCGTCTTTGTTCACTGTCAGCACGGGGCAGACCGGACGGGGGCGATGATTGGAATCTGGCGCGTCACCCAGCAAGGGTGGGGCTTTGATCAGACTTGGATGGAGATGCGAAAGTACGGCTTCAAGACTTTCTTGAAGGATCTGAAGGGCTCTGTCGAGAAGCGAGCGAAAAAGAAATAAGGCCGGGGCAAGTGCCCCGGCCGTATTTGCAAGCTACTTCTTGCCCCCTGCCTTGAGAGCGTCGGCTTCCTTCATGAACTTGCCATCGGGCCCTTGCCAGCGCTTGGCGTTTGCATTCCAGGTCGGCTTACCAGCGGCGGCTGCGCCACCCGTCATTTTGGAGCCACCCGACATCTTAGAGCTACCACCCATCTTGGGCGTACCTGCGGTTGCGGACTTCTCACCGCCACCGGCCTTGATGAACTTGCCATCGGGGCCGCGCTTGGGGCCACCAGCAGGCTTTTTGTCGCCCGCCATCTTGTCGCCAGAAGGCTTCTTGTCGGCGGGTTTTGTGGTTCCTTGCGCCATTGCGGAGAGGGAGAACAGGCTCAGAGCGCTCAGGGCGATCAGAGACGAAACTACACGATTACGAAGCATGGTTGGCTCCTTGTACCTTAATGTTTAGGATGCGCCGCTTATACGGCGTAGTTCTTAGTGCGTCTATGAACCGGAAAAAGTTCCATGGACACGATACATTATAGCATGCCTTCTGCACAGAGAAAAACGGATTCACGGTATTGGTACCTGGATGCTCTTTCGGCCCTTGCTTTTCTGGGAATGGGGTTGTTTTTGCTACGTCCCCTTAAAAGCATTCCCGCACTCGCTTTTATTGTTGTATTCTTCAATTTAGGGATGGCGTATTTTTTTGGTCGTGCTGCGCTACGGGGGCTTCTGAAAATCCGTGAGAAAGGCTGAGGGATTCATCACATTGTGCCAATGATTCGGTAGTGGCAGGAAACTCTTTTAGTTCCTTGTTGTTATATAGGATAAGTATAATGTGCATTGTGACAGACGACGGAATTTTTCTCAGCGGGAGTCCCTTGGATCTCGTGGCGAAACTGGGAGCACTCACGCGTGTGGGGGCAGGCCGAGCTAGCCTGGGCGATCGGGGAAGTGTTCTCATGCAGCTTGAGTGTGACCGAATCGGGATGTATCACACGCAGATTGGCCCACGGTTTGCTGAGTTTGCTGCGAATCGCCTCCTGGAAAACCTCGAAGAAGAGGGACTGATCCTCATCCAGCACTAGTTTTGGTGCGTCGTGCGAAGCAGTCTCACTCCTCCGTAGATCATCCCAGTGTCTCTTTGGTGAGCTGCTCGGCTACTCCTATATAGGAGCCTGGCGTGAGTGCCTTGAGGCGTGCTTTGTCTTCTTCGGGCAGCTCAAGGGTCTCCACAAAGGCACGCATTCCCTCAGCGGTGAGCCTCTCGCCGCGCGTGAGGTCTTTGAGGCGCTCGTAGGGGTTCGCGAGGCCCGCTTTGCGCATGACGGTCTGGATCGGCTCGGCGAGCACTTCCCAGTTGGCGTCTAAGTCGGCGGCGAGGCGGGCTTCGTCGACGGTGAGCTTGCGCAGGCCACGCAGGGTGGCGGTGACGGCAATCAGCGTGTGCGCGAGGCCTGTGCCCATACTACGGATCGCCGACGAGTCCGAGAGGTCGCGCTGGAGGCGGGAGACGGCGAGCTTGCTCGCTAGGTGCTCGAAAAGCGCGTTGGCGATCCCGATATTGGCCTCGGAGTTCTCGAAGTCAATCGGATTCACTTTATGAGGCATGGTGGATGAGCCGACCTCGCCCTTGACGGTTCTCTGTCGAAACACGCCCAGCGAGATATAAGTCCAGATGTCGCGGTCAAAGTCTAATAAGATATTATTGAAGCGGGTGAGGGTGTGAAACAGCTCGGCCATGTAGTCGTGGGACTCGATCTGGGTGGTGAGCGGGTTGTAGATGAGGCCAAGGCTCTCGACAAAGCGCTGGGCGAGGGCGGGCCAGTTTGCCTTGGGGTAGGCGCTCACGTGGGCGTTGAAGCACCCGACCGCGCCGTTGAGCTTCCCTAGATACTCCTGGTTTGCCAGTTGCTTCTCTTGACGTCGCCACCGGTGTACAAAGACCGCCAGCTCTTTTCCCAGTGTGCTGGGCGAGGCGGGCTGGCCGTGGGTGCGCGAGAGCAGGGGCGTGGCGGCGTGGGGGCGTGCCATCTCCCCCACCACTTCGATCAGCTCATGGATCTTGGGCAAGAGCACGCCCTCCATCCCACTTTTCAGCATCAGGGCATGGGCGAGGTTGTTGATGTCCTCCGACGTACACGCAAAGTGAATCCACTCCAACATGTCGGCGAGGCTGCTGTCTTGGAGGCGCTCTTTGAGAAAGTACTCGACCGCTTTTACATCGTGGTTGGTCGTGCGCTCGATATCCTTAACCAGAGTCGCATCGTCTACGGAGAAGCCCTCGATAAGCTCCTCCAGAAGGGCCAGCTCTGCCTTGGTAAACGAACGAACCTCGGCGATCTCAGGCTCTTTTGAGAGCTGGATTAGCCAGCGCACCTCGACCGTCACACGGTACTTGATCAGCGCAAACTCCGAGGCGAAGTCGGCGAGGGGACGGGTAAGGGCGGCATAGCGCCCATCAAGGGGGGAGATAGCAGTCAGAGACATAACACACTATCGTACCAGATAGTCGCCCGTGCCGATCCACTTGTAGGTGGTGAGGGCTTCCAGACCCATCGGGCCGCGTGCGTGGAGCTTCTGGGTGGAGATCGCCACTTCCGCCCCGAGGCCGAACTGCCCACCGTCGTTGAAGCCCGTGGAGGCATTGACAAACACGGCGGCGGAGTCTATCTCGGCGATAAAGCGGGCGGCGTTGGTGTCGCTCTGGGTGAGGATGCCGTCGGTGTGTTGCGACGAGTGCGCTTGGATATGGGCAATCGCTTCGTCCAAACTTTTCACCACTCTAATCCCGAGCGTCAGGCTCATCCACTCCGTGTCGAACTCGTCGTCCACAAAGCGCACGCCGCGCTCGGCCAGCGCGATCTTGACCTTGGGAAGAAACGTCTCCGCGATGGCTTCGTGAACCAGCAGCGTGTCCAGGGAGTTGCAGACGCTTGGGCGGCGGCACTTGGCGTTGATGATCACGGGGATCGCCTTTTCCTGATCGGCGCTTGCGTCCACGAACAAGTGGCACACCCCAATGCCGCCGATAATCACGGGAATCGTGCTGTTCTTGCGGCAGAAATCATGGAGCCCCGCCCCGCCCCGCGGAATGATCATGTCCACGTACTGGTGCAGCTGTAGAAGCTCGCTCACCAAGCCACGATCTGGGCTGGCGATAAGCTGGATCGCATTCTTGGGTAGCACACGCTCCATCGCACGCACAAGAGCAATATTGCTCTGTAGCGTCTCCGAGCCACCGCGCAGGATCACGGCGTTGCCCGTCTTGAGCGCGAGGCTGGCGATATCCACCGTCACATTGGGCCGCGCCTCGTAGATCACGCCCAGCACGCCCAGTGGGACGCGCAGCTGGTGGAGCTTCAGGCCGCTGGGGAGCAGCTTTTCGTTGAAAACCTCGCCGACGGGATCGGGGAGTGTTGCGACCGCTCGAACATCGCCCGTGATCGCCGCCAGCCGCGCCTGCGAGAGAGCAAGGCGGTCCAGGAGCGCCTCCGAAGTGCCGTTGGCCCTCGCCGCCTCAAGATCAGCGGCATTGGCGGCAAGAATAGCCTCTGCCTCAGAATCTACGGCATCGGCCAGTGCGAGCAGGAGGGCGTTTTTTTCGTCGGTGGTTTTCTGAGCCAGAACACGGGACGCGACTTTCGCCGCCGCCCCGAGGGCATTCATATCAACGGTCATAGTAGCACCAGGTTATCGCGGTGGATCGCTTCCTCGCCATAGGTGTAGCCCAGCAGGTGCGGGATCTGGCGCGACGAAATCCCCATGAGCTGGCGTAGCTCGTCGGCGCTGTAGCTCACCAAGCCGACGGCAAGGGCGTTGCCGTTGGGAGCGAGCAGACGCACAGCATCGCCACGCTCAAAGCTCCCCTCGATCTTCGTAATTCCCACCGGGAGCAGACTCGCCCCGCCTTGCTTGAGCCGCCGCACCGCTCCTAAGTCTACGGAGAGAATCCCTGCGGGGCGCTCCGCCAGCAGCCAGCGCTCGCGGCTCTCACGGCGTGTTGCGGAGGGAAGAATGGTGGTTCCGATGCGCTCACCTGCGACCAGCTTGGCGAGAATCTGGGGCTCACCGCCGGGCGCGATAATCGTCGTGGTGCCGCTCTGCCCGGCAAGCTGTGCTGCCTGCAGCTTGGTGAGCATTCCCCCCGTGCCTAGTGCCGTGCCGCTCCCACCTGCCATCGCAAAGTGGCTCTCGTCAAGACGCTCGATGACGGAGAGAAACTCCGCGTCGGGGTTGGCGCGGGGATCGGCGGTGTAGAGGCCCGAAATGTCGGAGAGAATAATGAGCAAGTCCGCGTCAATCAGATTCGCGACGAGAGCCGAGAGATTGTCGTTGTCCCCAACCCTGATTTCGTCGGTGGCAACGGTGTCGTTCTCGTTGACAATGGGGACAATTCCAGCGACTAGCATGGCTTCGAGCGCATCGCGGGCATTGAGATAGCCGCTCCGCCGCGCAATATCGCCACGCGTGAGCAAAACTTGGCTCACCGTGCGCTCGTAGATGCGAAAGAGCTCCGCCCAGAGCTGCATCAGGCGTGGCTGTCCAATCGCGGCCAGCATTTGCTTTCCCGCCAGATGCGAGGGGAGCTTGGTAAAGCCCAGCGCCTCACGCCCCGCCGCCATCGCCCCCGATGACACCAGCGTGACCTCGTGGCCCGCCTCCAGAAGCTCCGCCGTCTGGCTCGCAATCCCCAGAATCGCCCGCCGCGCCAGCCGCGTCGTCCCTCTCGTCAGGGTAGACGTCCCCAACTTAACCACAATTCGCTTAGCCATTAAGCAGGAAACAGCTCCTGCCAGGAGTTGGCTTCCAGAAGTCGGTCTGTTAGTTTCTCTAGAAAACTAAGATCCGCGCTCTCAATACGCTGGGCGATCAGTGCATCAGGCGATCCAAATTTCTTTGTTCCCAGGCGAATCAGAGTGGCTTTAGCCTCCTGCAAGCGCCCTTGGACTAAACCTTCCTGTCGACCCTCTTGTCTACCTTCTTGTCTACCTTGTTCAAGGCCGCGTTCAATACCCGTTTCCATCCAGCTTGTCACGATTTCCATCTTAGAAGATTGTATCGTCTTTGTGTTTACGGAGCAGTCCGGCTATCGTCACATCAAAGGGAATCCGTCCCGGATTCTTTTGCTGCGTGACCACGGAGCGCACCTCGATCTTGGTGATAAGCACAAGATTAGTATATCAAACTTGCGTTTGTATTGCCGGGATAACGTAGGGGCCTTTGGGAATGACGGCGATAGTCGCCTCGGGCGAGATTCGGGTGAGGGCTTCGTCCATGCTTCCCACTGCGTCAACATGGCAGCCGCGTAGCTCGGCAGCGCGCTCTGGCTCGGTGACGACAATAATCTTGTGATTTCTACAGGCGCGGGCAAGCATCTCGACTTGCCACTGGTCGGGGAGGGGCTTCCAGCCGGGGGTGCTCATCTGCGCGACAAGAGCATCTAAATCCGAGTGGGCTTCGAGAACCTCGCGGAAGTGCGCGCTCCCGATTCCTTCCTGCATCTGCGCGGCGATAATCACGGTGCCACCGGGTTTCACGATGGGATAGGCTCCGACGATTCCCTTGACAACTTGGTAGAAAGTCGCATCTAAAGGGTAGCCGCCGCCGCTGGTGAGACAGACATCTACGGCCTCAGGGATGAGGGGGCGGGCTTGCTGGGCGATGAACTCCGTGCCACGCCGCCAGTCGGTGATCCAGTGGCCACAAAAAACGCCGGTGACGCGCCGCTGCTCATCGAGCGTGACATCACAGATCAGATCCGCGGGAGCAAATGCAGCAATCGCGGTGTTTTCTTCGTGAACGGGGTTAGCATCCAGCACACCATTTCGGGCATTGTCGTGCTCCAGAAACTGCGGCGAGTGCCATGCCTGAATCGTCTCCCGGCCCGCGACACCTGGCATCACGAGCTTACGCCCGCCCGAGTAGCCTGCCATAAAGTGTGGCTCGATCAGCCCGACCGTAATTTTTAGCTCAGCATCCAGCCAGCGGGTGTCCAAATAAATCGGTAAGTTTCCCGGACTGGTGCCGATAAACCGATTGGTGCTGGGATCGTCGCAGTCGTGGTCAATGACGCGCACGCCGCTGTGCAAGATCTTCTCACCCAGCAAGTCCAAGAGCTCAGCGGGGGTGCTAGCGCGGTGGGTTCCTGTGGCGATAAGAATCGTGATGTGCTCGGGCGCAAGGCCCAGCAGTGGCAGAATCTCTCCTAAAATAAGCGGGTTGGGCACGGGGCGGGTGAAGTCGCAGATCACGATGCAGGCATTGCGCTTACCGTGGGCAAGGCGTGGTAGCTCGGCGGCGAGCAGGGCATCACGCACGGAATCCGTAGGGGAAGCGAGAGGTGGTGCGGGGGTGAGCCCTAGAACATGGCGCACCTCGCGGCCCTTCAAATCTACCATCAGGCCCGTGCGGCCATAGTCCAGGGAGAGTCTCATGGAGCTATTGTAGCGGCTAAGCGCAACGGGCTACAATACTAACCTGTCCAGATTTATCGTCTTCCTGCCAATAATACGAGGGAACCGAAAAAGTGGATGGAGGTAGGTGTTGTA
>NZ_CBAYMC010000198.1:0-8275 GCF_964826245.1 Armatimonas sp.
GTGTTGATCCGCTCTTTAAAGCCCGCGCTTGGACTAACGAGGGCACGTTCACCCCAGCCCTCTGGTGGGTTCTGTTGGGCTTCGGCCTGCCACTACTCTTAGCCCTCCTCCCCCTTCTCCCCCGTTACCGGGGGGCAGGGGGGCCAAAAATGCGCTTTCTCCTCATCTGGCTTCTTGTAGGAATCGCGGTGGCGTATCTTCCCGTGCCGTTTCAGCGGAAGATGCTGATGGGGGCGCATCTCCCGGTATGCCTCCTGGCGGGAGTGGGCCTAGACGCGCTGACGGCACGGCTCTCGGGGGACTTCCCGAAGATCGCGGCGCTCTTTGGGGTGCTACTGACCATTCCCTCCAACGTGCTGTACTTGCTTGCCGATATTGGGCGGCTGGACAGCAACTCGGGCACGACGGCGCGCAAGCCCTATCTCTCCGCCGATGACCAGAAAGCTCTGGCCTATCTGAGAGAGCATGCCACCGAGACCGATGCCGTGCTGGTCTCGCCCGACCCGGACTCTCTGAAGCGCTATCCGGGGATGTTTGAGCCGCACCTCAATGCCTATGTCGCGGGCTGGGCGGGTGTGATCTGCTACAACGGACACTGGTCCGAGACGCTGGCATATCCGAAAAAGAATGGAGCCGCGCTTCGATTTTTCCGCTCTGACACCGATGACGAGACCCGCAGGCAGCTCTTGAGTGAGAGTCACATTCGGTATATGGTACTCGTCAACCGCCTCGCAGGATTCCAAGTCGAAGGGTACTCGGCCGCAGACGGGACACTGGCTCCTCCTGCCTTTCTCAAAGCCGTCTACACAGGCTCCGAACTCACGATTTTTGAAGTCTCTCTCTGATTTCCTGGTAGTTGTACCGATCATCAGTGTTATAATTCTGGTCGGAAGGAAACAGAGAGACAATGCCACTGTGGGGCCGCATGCTGCGGCGCAACGAAGATATAACAGGCTACGATCGGGCGGTGCGCCTCTTTGATGAGGGGAAGTACGAGGCAGCCATCACGGAGTTTGAGGCGGTCATCCAACACCCGCGTCGTAGCTCACTCACCGACGGACTTGCTCGTTTTTACCTCACCGAGGCCCACGCGGCGCTGGCACGTCAGCAGGCGGTTCTCAACCGTGAGACCACCAATGCTCCTCTGGATAAGGCGGCGGCGGACGAGGCAGTTATGCACCTCAGGCAGGCCCTCTCGCTCCACCCCCACTTTGCTGACTTGCACTTCAGACTGGGCTGTGCGCTGATCCCCCTTGGCCAGCTCTCGGAGGCCCTGACGGCTTTTGCCCGTGCGCTTGTGATCAACCCCAGCTACGCCGATGCGCACCGGCTCCATGATGCAGCGGAGCAAGGGCAAGAAGCGGCAGAGCTCGCCTTGGCACAGCTCCCTCTCAGCCAGGACGACGAGATCGCACTTCATTCCCGGCTGGCGCTGGATCTCTACCGCAAGGGGCAGTTCGAAGCCGCCGCCGATACCTACCGACAGGCTCTCTCCCTCGCCCCCACCTATGCTGACCTGCACAACCAGCTAGGGGTCGCACTCCATGCTGCGGACCAGGATGACGAAGCCCTAGCTGCCTTTACACGTGCCCTAGAGATCAACCCACGCTTTATTGAAGCCCGCCTCAACCGTGCCGTCAGCCTGCGCTGCCTAGGCCATACCAAAGAATCGCGTGAGGAGCTGGAGCGCGTCTTAGAGCAAGACCCCAGGAACGCCGCCGCCCGCTTAGCTCTCAGTGAGTAGCTCTCAGCAGAAAAGTGGTAGCATAGAGGCTCGATGAGCCTCTTTACTTTGAAAATTGCGGCGAGCAACTGCCGAGCACGGCGCGGGGAGCTGCAGCTTCCCCGCGCGACGGTGCAGACGCCTGCCTTTATGCCCGTGGGCACCCAAGGTACGGTGAAGGCGATGACCTTCGAGGAGGTCTGGGAGCTGGGCTATCGGCTCATTTTGGGCAACACGTATCACTTGTATCTGCGGCCCGGCTCCGAGCGGGTGGCGCGGTTTGGGGGCTTGCCCAGGTTCATCGGCTGGGAGGGCGCGATGCTCACCGACTCGGGGGGCTACCAGGTCTACTCGCTCAAGGACATGCGCACGATCACTGAGGAGGGCGTGACGTTCCGCTCGACGCTCGATGGTAGCAAGCATCTCTTCTCCCCAGAGCGGGTGATGGAGATCGAGCATGAATTAGGCGCGGACATTATCATGGCCTTCGATGAGTGCCCGCCGCACCCCGCGACCTGGCAGTACACCAAAGACTCGCTGGATCGGACGCTGCGCTGGGAGGAGCGCTGCCTGACGCGCCACAATGCGCTGGGCGGCGATGCCACCGGGCATTTATTATTCGGCATTGTGCAAGGCGGCGGCTACGACGATCTCAGAGTCCAGTCCGCCGAGGCCGTGAGCGCGATGGACTTCCCCGGAATCGCGATTGGCGGTGTGAGTGTCGGCGAGCCTGTGGAGGAGATGCGGCGCGTGACGGCCCTGACCACACCGCTCCTGCCGGCTCATAAACCACGCTACTTGATGGGAGTCGGCACGCCTTCGGACTTGCTGGATGGCATCTACTACGGAATTGACATGTTCGACTGCGTCCTACCCACCCGCATGGCCCGCAACGGCGCTCTGTACACGTCGCAGGGCCGCATCAATATCTCCAACGCTTGCTGGACCGACGAGCAAGGACCAATAGACCCCAAGTGCGACTGCAAGGTCTGCCGCCTCCACAGCGCGGCCTATCTGCGGCACCTACACCAGAGCAAAGAGATTCTTTACTCCCGCCTCGCCACCTACCATAACCTGGCCTACTACGCGAAAGTGATGGAGGGAGCACGCGCCGCCATCGAGCAAGATACTTTCCCAGAGTACCGACGCGCCTGTTACGCCGCCTGGGATCTTGCACTGCCACCTGATGCTTGATATAATCTAGCCCGCTGTGGTTTGGGGCTATGGCTCAGCTGGGAGAGCGCTACATTCGCATTGTAGAGGTCAGGGGTTCGAATCCCCTTAGCTCCACTTAAAGTTCTAAAAGGCGTGCCGGGGAGGTTCCCGACACGCCTTTTTTGCGCTATACTGAACGTCGGCGCGGTCTTTCGCGTCTGCTTTTTCGTATTGAAAGGACTACTATGTCTCGCCTGCACCGACGCTCTCTCGCTCTGATAACTCTCGCCACCCTAGCTCTGGGCGCTACTCTTCTCGCCCCACCGACCACAGCCCGTAACGCCAAGAAAAAACTGCTCGTCGTCACCGTCACCAAGGGCTTCCGCCATGCCGACTCGATCCCGGTCGCGGAGAAAGTCATCGCCGAGCTGGGTGCCAAGAGCGGCAAGTTCGACGTGGACTATGTGCGCACCGATGAAGAGATGGCTCAAAAAATGACCGTCGCGAGCCTCAAAAACTATGATGGGGTCTTCTTTGCCTCCACCACCGGCGAGCTGCCACTTCCCGACAAAGAGGGTTTTCTGGCCTGGATCAAGAGCGGTAAAGGCTTCTGCGGAGCCCACGCCGCCGCCGACACGTTTCATAACTTCCCTGGCTATATCGAGATGATCGGCGGGGAGTTCCAGACCCACGGGCCACAGGTAGAGGTCGAAGGCTTGCTCGAAGACGACAACCACGCGGCTACCAAGCCGTTCAATAAACAATCTTTCAAAGTCTTTGACGACATCTACATCTACAAAAGCTACGACTGGGCAAAAACCCACGCGCTGATCGGGATGGACAAGCACCCCAACACCAAAGCCCCCGGCTACTATCCCCTCTCCTGGGTCAAAGAGTACGGCAAGGGCCACGTCTTCTACACGTCGCTGGGCCACCGCGTAGATGTCTGGCAGAAGCCCTGGTACCAGGAGCATGTCCTCGGGGGAATCCTCTGGTCACTCAAAGAGGCCAAGGGCAGCGCAAAACTCCCGAAACCCGGCGCGACTCCGGCTGTTCTAAAGAGCAAGTAAACTCTATTTAGGAAGAAAACACGAAAATGAATGATGTAACACGACGCGATTTGCTAGGGCGGGGCTCCGCGCTGGCACTGGGTATGCTCCTAGGCAGCAAGAGCATGGGCCATGCCGAAGAGCTGGCACTGGACTACCAAGCCAAGCCCAACATTGACCCCACTCCGGTAACAGTGGCGGTAATTGGAACCGGCGATCATGGCAAAGAGATCATCAAGTCTCTCTCCTACCTTGATGGCGCTATCGTTAAATATGTCTGCGACACGTACTCCTCACCGCTCTTTCAGAAAAAAGCGCTGGAGAACGCTCCCAAGGCCACGTTCGTCACCGACTACAAGAAAGTCTTGGAGGACAAAACGGTTCAGGGCGTCTTTGTCGCAACCCCCACCCACCTCCACAAGCAGATCGTCTTAGATGCCATCGCCGCAGGAAAGCACGTCTTCTGTGAGGCTCCTCTGGCACACACCATCGCCGATGCCAAAGAGATTGCACTGGCAGGAAAGAACAGTAAGCAGATCTTCCAGGCAGGCATCCAAAACCGGACAAATCCGCAGCACCATCATGTCAAGCACTTCATGGATACAGGTGTCGTGGGCACATTGGCACGTTGCTCAGCACAGTGGAATCTCAAGTCCGTTACGGGATGGAAGCGTGGTGCTTTTACTCCAGAGCGCGAGAATGACCTCAACTGGCGCGTGGATAAAAGCCGGGCCAATGGCATTATCGGTGAGATTGGCATGCACCAGATTGACAGTGCTAGCTGGTACTTGAAATCCTACCCTCTCTCGGTGAGTGGCTTCAGCAATGGCGGCGACTTTCCCACAAGCATGACTTGCATCCTAGAGTATCCAGATAATGTTCATCTAACCTACGATGCCACTCTGGGTAGCAACTTCAATGGTAACTTTGAGCTTTTCCAAGGCTCAGATGCCACCGTTCTTCTCCGCGGTCAGCGTGGCTGGATGTTCAAAGAGTCCGACACCAAGGCCTTAGGCTGGGAAGTCTACGCGCGGCGTGAGCAGTTAGGAGATGAGTCAGGCATCATGCTGGTGGCTAATGCGTCTAAAGCCATTGCTCAAGGACTAGACCCTGCTAAAGTTGCTCAACAGACTGCTAAGCAATCTCCGAATCGTTATGCCTGTGAGACCTTCCTGAACTCCATCCGCATTGGCAAACCAACCGGAACCACAGATACCACTCCTCCTGGTGAGGAAGTCAAGATGTACGCGACAGCCGAGGCAGGCTTTGCGGCAACCGTTGTCGGGATCAAGGCCAGCGAAGCGGCGCTCACCGGAAACAAAATCACTTTTTCAAAGGAAATGTTCGCTCTTTAGGCGAAAGAACTCATCATGAACGAAAAACGGACAGACGTCGAGAGCTCTCGGCGCGATTTTCTTAAAGTGGCTACCACAGTCGCAACAGGCGCACTTGTCGCAGACAGCGCCACGGCTAGCCAGGCAACGAAGGCAGCTCCCGCCAAGCCCACCCCTGCCCCAGCAGGCGCAAAAACGGCGGGTAAGATGCAGATTCCGGTACAGGCTGTTGATGTCAAAGCCATGACCTCAGCCAAGTATCCCATGGGGACAAAGCTGGCAACGGGCCGGGTGATTGGTGCCAACGACCGTATCACGATCGGCTTTGTCGGAGTGGGCACGCAGGGCTACAATGCCCACCTTCGCTCCTACACCGACAAGATGCAGGAGTGGAATGTCGCTCCCGTGGCAGTCTGTGATGCCTTTGATCTCTACAACACCCGTGGCGCAGACTACATCAAGGGCAAGAATGGCGGTAAGGCGGTTCAGGCCGAGCGCGACTACCGCAAGCTCCTAGAGCGAAACGACATAGATGCCATCGTGATCGCCACGCCCGAGCACTGGCACGGGCAGATCTCGGTGCATGCCATGCAAGCGGGCAAGCACATCTACTCCGAGAAGCCCATGACCCGCTATCTCGATGAAGCCTTCCAGGTCTACGATGTGGCCAAGGCGACCAAGCGTGTCTACCAGGTCGGCTCGCAAGGCTGTAGCGATGTCCGCTGGCACGCCACCGCCAAGGCGATCCGTGAGGGCAAGCTAGGCAAGCTAGTGATGGGACAGAGCTCCTACACCCGCAACAACCGCTACGGCGAGTGGAACTACAAGATCGAAAAAGAGATCTCTCCCGAGACCTTTGACTGGGATCTCTGGCTCGGCTGTGCTCCCAAGCGCCCCTGGAACTTTACCGGCCCCGCCGATCAGAACATCCAGCCAGAGCGTGCCGACAGTGGCGCACTGTTCCGCCGCTACCGCAAGTACTGGGACTACTCATCGGGTATCTTAAGCGACCTTGCGCCCCACCGCCTCCACCCGTTTTTGATCGCCTCCGGCAACCCAGAGTACCCGACGCGCGTGATCTCGATTGGCACACATGGCGTTCAGAACAAAGACCGTGAAGTCGCCGATACATCACAGGTTATCGCTGAGTTCCCGTCGGGCTGGTCCATGCTCTTTGTGGGCTCCACGGTCAACGAGCAAGGGCTTGAGGACATGTTCCGCGGCGAGAAGGCGACGATCTACTTTGGTAACGGTGTCGAAGTCCGCCCCGAGCGCCCTTGGACCGAGGAGATCGAGGGCGAGAAGATTGACACCAGTGCCGCTGACCTGGCACGCTACGCCCGCACGGAGAATATTCCGGATCACCAGAAAAACTGGCTGGACTCAATTCGGACAAACAACCCGATGAACTGCAACGCCAATCTCGACCTGGCCATGAAGGTTCAGACCATTATCTCGCTGGCGGAGATGAGCCAGCGCCTGGGTAAGGCCATGAACTTCGATGCCAAGACCCGCAAGATCACGGGATAAACAAAAACCCACCCCGCGCACTGCGTGGGGTGGGTATACTTTTTTTTGGAGGACAATGATGCGAATGACACGACGCGGCGTTTTGACCGCACTGTTTGCGACCCTGCCCCTACTCACTCTCACGGGCTGCCCCAGTGGCGGTGGGGAAAAGACCGGCGGCGAAGCCCCGACAAATACCACAGCAAGTGGTGGTGGCGATAAGAAGCTGGTGATTGCGTGGGCCAAGTGGGATCCCGCCGATAATCTACAGAAGCTTACCGAAGAGTTCACCAAAGAGACCGGGATCAAGGTCGAGGTGAACCAGATTCCCTGGTCGGACTTTGAGACCAAGATCAATGCGGCTTGGACCGGTAAGTCCGCCGAGTTTGACATGGTAGTCGGCGACTCCCAGTGGCTGGGAAATGGCTCGACCGGCGGACACTATGTCGACCTGACCGACTGGGTCAACGATCCCGCCAACTTCCCCAAGACAGACAATGAGGAGGCGGCCCTCAAGAACTACGGCGAGTACGGCGGCAAGCTCTATGGCATTCCTTGTATGGCCGATGCCATTGGCTTTGCCTACCGTAAAGACCTCTTCGAAGATGCTAAGAACAAAGAAGCCTTCAAGACGAAGTACAAGCGTGATCTTGGTGTTCCCACCACATGGGATGAGTTTCAGCAAGTCGCGGAGTTCTTCACCAAAGACGGCACGTTTGGCTGCGCCCTGTTCTACTCCAAGGAGGTCGACGGTGTCACCATGGGCTTTGATCAGGTGCTCTGGGCCTTCGGAGGAAGCTATACGAAGGATGGTAAGGCAACAGGTGCTATTAATAGCCCTGAAGCGATTAAGGCACTGGAGTTCTATGTGGGGCTGAAAAAGTTCAGTCCTCCTGGTGCGGAAACTTTCTACTTCAATGAGTGTAATACCGCCTTCCAAGAAGGCAAGGTGGCGATGGCAGAGAACTGGTTTGCCTTCATGCCTGCCCTGGTAGATAAAGCAAAGAATAAGTTCGCGGATCAGACAGGCTATTTTGTGGTTCCGAAGGGACCCGTAGGACAGTTTGTCTCTTTGGGTGGTCAAGGGCTTTCCCTTTCAAGCTACTCGAAGAACACCGACGATGCCAAGAAGTTTATGGCATGGTTTAGCAAAGAGGACACGCAGAAGAAGTGGGTGGCGCTAGGTGGTCTGACAGCCAATAAGAAAGTCTCGGCCACCGATGAGTTCAAGAAGGCTAACCCCTACAACGAGACCTTTGCCAAGTCTGTCCCGTTCCTCAAAGACTTCGACAACTCACCAAAATACACCGAGTTGTTAAAAGCCACACAAGAAGAACTATTCCTAGCTGCATCCGGTACAAAATCCCCTAAGGATGCCCTAGATGAGATCGCTAAGAAGCACGACGCGGTTCTGAGCGCGCAGTAAATCTTCATCTCTCGACCCGCCGGTTGAAAACGGCGTGTAGAGGCGCCCCGCCACAAAATCGCTCCGCGATTGGAGATCC
>NZ_CBAYMC010000199.1:0-8267 GCF_964826245.1 Armatimonas sp.
AGGCATCGGGCTGTGGGGTGGTTCCAAAGGCAATCACACTAGGCTCCCCCATTGTCGTGTTGTCCAGCACCAGCCACTCGTCGGCCAAGGGCTGGTAAAGATCATAGAAACAGCGCAGCCCACTCTCCCACCGCCGACGAACTGTCAAATCGGGGATGGAGTGGCCGCCGGTGCGCACACGCTGATGGACACGGGCGACGGCCATCTCGGGGCTAGGCAGGTACAGAAAATAGAGACTAACATGGTAGCCCAGCCCTCGAAGAAACAGCAAACGCCCCGCCAAAGCCTTCCCCGAGAGCGTCGTCTCTAACGCAAAGTCGCGCCGCTCGCTGGCAAGAGAGTCTAGCCGCTCCAGCAATAGCCTTCCGGCAGCCACCTCGACACCAATGCTTCGTGCTTCTAGGCGCAGGCTCTTGGCAATCTCATCCGCGTTGAGATAGGGCATCTCCTCAGGAATCAGAGCCCGTGCAATTGTGGATTTCCCTGACCCGTTTGGCCCCGCCAGAACAATTAATTGCGGCACAGCGCATTTTATCAGATTATCTGTTGGAGATGTGAGAGCTATGTTTGCAAATTGTCCCTCTACGGGCGATAATGTTCGGGAGTTTTTTGTTTTATGAGTATTCTCACGGTGTCCAACCTCGCCAAGAGTTTTGGGGCAGATGTTTTATTTTCGGACATCACATTTAGTGTTGCGGCGGGACAGAAGCTCGGGCTTATCGGGCGCAATGGTGGGGGCAAGACAACCCTCCTCAAGATTCTTCTGGGGCAGGAGCTCCCCGACCCAAGCAACAACCAGCCTCCCAAGATCAATCTCGCCAACGGGCGGCGCATGGGCTACCTGCGGCAAGAAGCACCCGTGCATCCCGAGCGCACGATTGCGGAGGAGATCGAGGTCGCGCTGGAGCCGTATCGGGCGGTACAGGCACGTATCTCCGCCGCCGAGCATGCCATGAGCGATGCCACCGACGATGAATCGCTCAACAAAGCGCTGGAAGAGTACACCGAGGCGCTGGATGAGTTCGAGTCGCGCGGTGGCTATGAGATCGAGTCCGAGAAAGACGCGACCCTGATGCGCCTGGGCTTCGGCCCGGAGACGCTCGAAAAGCAAGTGGGCTCGTGCTCGGGCGGCGAGCAGACGCGCCTCGCGCTGGCAAAGCTCGTGCTCACTCGCCCGGACTTGCTGATCCTCGACGAGCCCACCAACCACCTGGATATCAGTGCGGTGGAGTGGCTGGAAGGCTTCCTGAAAGAGTACGCGGGGGCGGTGATTCTGGTGAGCCATGATCGGTATTTCTTAGATGCGGTGATTGATAGCATTGCCGAGCTGGAGTTCCAGAAGCTGACCCTCTACAAGGGCAACTACTCCCACTTCCGCCGCCAGAAAGAAGAAAAGCTCCAGCGCCAGCAGGACATGTACGATCAGCAGCAGAAAGAAATCGCTCGCCTCAACGATCTGATCAAGCGCAACATGGGCGCGAACAACACCGCCAGTATCATCCGCCACAAGACCCAAGGCCGCATCGAGCGCATGGATAAAGTCGAGGCTGTCCGCACCGACACAAGCCGCGTGAAAGCCAAGATTGACGATAAAAACGCGGGTCGTATTGGCCGTGAGGTACTGAACCTATCGGGCGTGGCGAAAGTCTACGGCGAGCGTACTCTCTTTGCCGACCTCAATGCCATTGTCGAGCGCGGCGATAGAGTGGGTTTTGTGGGTCCCAACGGGGCTGGCAAGACGACCCTGGTCAAGATGCTCCTGGGTGAAGAAGAGCCAACCGCCGGAACGATCCAGTGGGGCCACAACGTACGCACAGCCTACTTCTCCCAGCACGCCACGGACGCCCTCGATGTCCAGAAGACCGTCCTCGACACCCTGCGCGACGAAGCCCCGGCCTGGAACGAGACCCAGCTTCGTAGCTATCTGGCCCGGTTTCTGTTCATGGGCGACGATGTCTTTAAGCAGGTGCAGATGCTCTCCGGAGGCGAGAAAAACAAACTAGCGCTCTCGTGCATGCTGCTAGAGCCGTGCAACCTACTCATCCTCGACGAGCCCACCAACCACTTAGATATCGAGTCGTGCGAGACACTCGGGCAGATGCTCCAAGACTACGCGGGAACACTCTTTCTGGTCAGCCACGATAGATACTTGCTCAACGCCGTCACCAATAAGACCCTTGGGCTCACCGGAACCGGCAGCGCCGAGCTGATCGAAGGCAACTACGCCACCTGGCGCGAGCAACAAAACCCCATAGCAGTCGTCGCGCCAAAGCCCAAAGTGGCCGCAGTCGCAGCACCCCCTGTAGCACGGATGGACAACAAGTCTCGTGGAAAAATACAGGCGGCTCTGGAGAAAGCGGAAGCGCGCATCGCAACGCTGGAAGCCCGACTCGCCGAACTCGAAGACAGCCTTGGCACCGGCACCGGCGATCTGGTCGCCCTCGCTGCCGAGCACACAAAAACACAAGACGAGCTTGCCACGACGCTCACCAAGTGGGAGAGCTTAAGCGAGGAGCTGGGGTAAAATTGTGGTATGTCCAACAAGGGCTTAAGTCGTGCCAAAGAGACATCGCTTTATTTTGCAAAATGTGAGAAAAACTTAAAACCATGAGCCTACAAAAACTCTCTAGCTTTAACCGAGACTCCGCTCTGGAATTTTTGAGAATCGAACAGCTTCTGTTGTGGGAAATCAAAGCAGCTCCCATCAAGATTTCGGCATTCTTTGAGGAGAGATTGGAGCGTCTTCACCGCAATTTTGCTCTCTACAACTCGGAGAGCGCTAAAGAATTGTTGATTGATGCTTTTTGCGAAGAGGCCTTGGAACGCCGCTCACAGCTCCAGGCGTGGAAAGAGGCACCTTTGCGTAGTGACACACTGACGGGGTTTGTGGACTACTTGATCGCTCAGAAACGTGCCTACCTTGGGCCACCGCTCCTCTGTGTGGTGGAGGCAAAGAAAGACGATTTTGAGCAAGGCACAGCCCAGTGCCTCGTCTCAATGGATGCCTGTGCCTGGCAAAACGCTCAAAAGCAACACGTTATCCCGGTGTTTGGTGTTGTCACCAATGGCTCTGGGTGGCAGTTTTATCAGCGGGACTCCCTAGGAAAGTACTCTGAGTCGGTGCTCTTTACATCGGGGGATGCTCCGCACTTACTGGGGGCATTAGATTTTATCTTCGCAGAATGTGAGAAAAATCTGGTATCCTGAGGCCACTATGGCTTTTGGTGGACAATCTCAGCAGCGCTGGGGCGATAACTCAATCAATGCGGCGGACTTTATCCGCGACTTTCAGCTCACCGATCTCAACGGTCGGGTCTGTCATTCTTTTCCAACACGGGGCCGAAGCTGGATCCTCTTTGCGTTCTTTGGTCTCGATGGCCAGAGCGCACAGACGCTTCAGGCGCTGCAAAAACTGGCCGATGGCTACAAAGAGAGCGGCAAGCTGACGGTCTGGGGCATCTCCCAAGAAACGGATGAAGCGGCTGTCCGAGAGTTTGCGGCGGAGAACGGCATCTCGTTTCCGCTGATGCTGGACCACCATCTCTACCACTCCGGCCTCTACGGCATCCCCTACGCCCCTGCCGTGTTTTTAGTCGCGAGCGATGGCACGGTTCAGCGAAAAGCCCTTGGCCACAAGCCCACCGTTCTTGCCGATATGTCAAAGAGAATCGCGACATTTGCCGAGATCGCAGAGCCGGTCGAAGTCTAGGCGATGCCCACCAAGTTTGATCTGGGCGATGAGAGCCTGAGTGTCACGGCCAAATCGGAGGCCAGTGCGCAGCTCACGGTCATCAAGGACTCGCGAGATGTGGAGCGCATCCGCCAGACCATCCCGAGCACGCTTGTCTCGATGGGCTTCACGATCTGGTTTTACTCCAATTTCTACGGCTGGGCGGTCGCGGCGGGCTTGGTGCTCTCGATCTTTATTCACGAGTGCGGCCACGCGCTGGCGGCACGCCGCTACGGCCTGCCCTACATGGGAATGCGCTTTATCCCGCTGGTTGGGGGCGTGGTCTTCCACCAGAGGGGCAACACCAGTGTCACCCAGGACGCCTTTATCGGGATCATGGGGCCGGTCTTTGGAACCCTCACGGGAATCGCCTGCGCGGTGGTCTACTTCATCACCAAGACCCCTTTCTGGGGAAGTCTTGCACAGCTCAACTTCTACATGAACGCCGCCAATCTGCTGATCCCCGCTCCGCCTTTGGACGGTCACTGGCTCGCCGCCGTGTTCTCCAAAAAGTCCCGCGCGACCAAACCCGAGAAGCTCAAGTGGGCGCTTGCCTGGGCCAGCCTCGGAATTTTCCTGATCGTCAGCGGAATCCTTATCTGAAGCACGGTAGAATAACCCCATGGCCGAGTTTGTTTATGTCAACGGGGAGTTTATTCCCAAAGAGCAGGCGACGATCTCTCTTTTTGATCACGGGTATCTCTATGGCGATGGTCTTTTTGAGGGCGTCCGTGTCTATGACGGGAAAGTCTTTGAGCTACTGCCGCATGTTGAGCGCCTTCTCTCGGGGGCTCGCGCCTTAGGCTTTCCCCTCGGGGATCTGGATGAGACCAAAGCATTCGAGGCAATTGTCGCCACCTGCCGCAAGAACGACCACCGCGATGGCTACATCCGGGTCAATCTCACCCGAGGCACAGGCCTTGGGCTAGATCCCAAGCATATCGAGCCCAAAGTCAACTTCGTCATCGCCACACGCCAGCTTGCACTCTACCCCCCTGAGCTCTACGAAAAAGGGCTGGACATGATCACCTGCTCCACGCGTGTGCCGTCGCCCGACGCTATAGACGCACGGATCAAGTGCACTGGTAAGTACATCAACAATATTTTGGCTAAGATGGAAGCCAACCGAGTCGGGGCGGGTGAGGGCATCATGCTCAACCAGCAAGGCCATGTCGCCGAAGCTACGGGAGACAATGTCTTCATCCTCAACTCCGACGGTGTTTTTGTCACGCCGCATCCTTCCGCTGGCTGCCTTAAAGGCATCACCCGTGGTGTCGCGATCAAGCTGCTCCGCGAGCAGCTCGGCTGTGTGGTGGTAGAAGAAAACATGACTCTTCTCGACATCTACTCCGCCAAAGAGTGCTTCTTAACCGGAACCGCCGCCGAGATCATCCCTGCGGTTTCCCTAGACGAGCGCTTGATTGGCGACGGCAAGCCCGGCCCCAACACCGCCAAGCTTATCGAAGCCTTCCGCGCCTACACCAAGTCCACCGGCACCCTGATCTAAGGCAAAACCATTATGACTGCAACAGCACTTCACCGCTTCCAGGAACTGTGGCATCTCAAGACTACGAACGTTCCCCTGACTGACTCGGAGATGGCCGAACTTGATATTCTGGAAGCAGAAGTGCTTGCGGAAGAAGCAACCTACCTCGCACCCGCAAACGCCCGTCTTCGCGCCGAAGTAGATCATAAAGCGCAGGAAGTTGCCATTCTAGAACAGCTACTTCAACAAGCAGAAGCTCTTGTGGCCTCTCCTGACCCAAAATCAGCGGAGTGGGTGCATCAGAAAGCGGCACTACTCCACACCTATCGCAATCTTCATACTCGAAAAGACACCGAAATAGTAGCCCAATGAACTCCAGAGAACAAGTGCGAGTACGTTTCCACTTTTGCTGTGGATACTGTGACACGCACGAAACCGAAGTGGGCGCACTGCTTACTGTGGATCACTTTCACCCCTCAGCCTTCGGGGGCAGAGATACACTCGAAAACTGGATATACTGCTGTGATGCCTGCAACCGCTTCAAGGCAGACTATTGGGATACCTCCGTCCGCAAACGCCTGCTTCATCCTCTGCGAGATCAGCGTGAAGAGCATATCGTTGAAGAAGCAATTACAGCCCGCTGGATAGGCATTACATCCCGAGGCCAGTTTCATATCGAACGACTTCACTTGAACCGCCCTGAGCTGACTCGAAAACGCTACGAGAAACAACGTGAGTACTTCCGTGAAATGGATCAGCATCACCTCACTCTTCGACTTGAACGCCTCCTTTCTCAGCTAGAGCAACAATAACCCCCTAATCTAACTCCAGTCATGGGTTGAGCGGTTGCAAGATTCCTGCCTTGCAGAGCGTGTAATGAAGCATCTTCACTCGAGTCATACTCCAGAGCCCTGTCAAGGAACGAGAGAAGACTAGATCCACAAATCGGTTCCAGAAGCTGGAGAAAACGGACTCGATCCTTTGACGGATACAAGAAATCAAGGCACGGAAAGACTCCGGGGCATGGGATCGCGTCACCAGAAGGACTCCATACCTGCCTTGTTCTTTCCAAAGTAGGCTCCTTCATCGCGCAGGAGCCGAACACGAACGTGCCGGAGCGCCTTGCAGACGGGGATGGGTTTGCTATCGATCAGAAAGACGTTTCCCTCACCAGTACTGGCCAGAGCGATTTTCAGCATCAGCATCCCAATAAAGGGAGCCAAAGCGTGCAGGCATGCCAGAAACTGAGCATAGCTTGGTAGTTTAGGAAAGGCTTTGGCGAAGAAGCTCTTGGTGAGCAAATACGCCCGCTTGAGGTTAGACACTCCGAAAATGGGCTGCATGAGAGCCACGGTAATGACCTCTGCATCGGTAAATTTTGGCTGATCGTTGTTGGAGTTCCTCCACACCACAAGTTTGAAATTGCTTTTGAGAAAGTCATCCACCAGGCAAAAGACTGGTGTCATCTGAATCTCGATGGTTACGGCATCGCCGCTTGTGTTGCTATGGCTGACTGGAGTTAATCTAGCTGAGTAGCTGCTCCAGCGAGAGCTCGGCCAGCGATCCCACAATACGATCTGCGGCGGCGAGGTCCATGGTCACGGTCATGGGGTTAGGGGTAGCGATGCAGTAGCATCCGGCGGCTTTGGCAGCGGTGACCCCATTGTAGGAGTCCTCGATGGCGATGCACTCTTGTGGTTTCACGCCAAAGTGGGCAGCCGTTTTTTCATAAAGCTCCGGGTGTGGTTTGGCACGCTCGACGTGGTCACTGGTGTAGACAGCTGAGAAATGCGAGCGAAGCCCGAGGCGCTCTAAGTGCCCGTGTACCCAGTCGTAGGGTGAGGACGAGGCAAGCCCGATAGGCAGCTCTCGCGCACGCGCTTGCTCCAGCCAGTCCGTGACTCCGGGGCGGATGGGCTCGTTGTCTAGGGCGCGGTAGAATATTTTGCGGCGCTGGGCGCGGAGTTTTTCGTGATCCAGCGAAGTCCCGAGGAGCTCTTCCAGGTGCGTATAGGGATTAAACTTGGCATCCTGGGGTCCCACCCCAATTGCGGAGAGCCAGAGATTACGGGGAAGGATTTGATCGTGCTGATGGTAAATCTTCTCCCACGAGAGACACTCCGGTGTCTCGGTATCCAGTATGGTTCCATCAAAGTCAAAAATCAGTGCACGCATACCCCTTAATTTTAGCATCTTAGCGAGTTTACCCGAATGCCCCAGCAACAAGCCCTTCGTCAAACCCAGCAGCGCGTGATCATTCAGCCGCATCTGCCGCCCCGCGACCAAGCCGATGTGAAGATTGGGTGGACGTATGCCGCGATTACGTTCCCCCTGATGTTACTGACGATGCTGGCGATGATCGCGGGCTTCGGCTGGCTCGGCAGTGTGCTCTTCCACTCGCCCGAGGGTGGTCTGCTCGCGCTTCTAGGGCCGCTTGCCTTTGTCTTTATGCTCCGCAAGATCAGCGTCGTGCGCCTAGAGCTTGATGAGCGCGGGGTGCACATCAAGCGCCTCCTCGCTCCCACGGAGACCATTGCCTGGGATCAGATCGAGGAGATTTGCCCCGTGAGCCGCAAGGAGCTGGTCACGGAGGGCTGGATCTGCTGGCCTCCTAAAGAGCAGACCTTTTCGATGACGGCACAGGGGCACTACAAAATCCGCCACAAGCGCGGCACGTTCTACTTCCCTCCCGCTGATCCACAGCACTTCGAGCGTAGTGTTGCCAGCCTGCGCTCCGCTCGCCCAGCGCCGGCACTTCCTCCGAACACCGAGGTCATCTGGCGTACACTGCCCACGGAGACCAAAACACCCGCCCCTCCGAAAGAAGAGGCAGGTGCGGCGAGCAGCGCTCCCTGGTGGAAGGGCTAGAAACTACAACAGAGACTGAATATAGTTGATTTGGCCCTCTGGTTGGATCGCTCTATCACAATCCCCCGCCTCGAATCGGAATCTGATTCGCAAGGTTGGGGGGTTGTTTTGTGTCGGGTCTTTGTTTTCGTTTTTCTCCACCACGATCTTCTCTACCAGGGTATTGATCACGACCGCCCTGTC
>NZ_CBAYMC010000200.1:0-8255 GCF_964826245.1 Armatimonas sp.
CGGCAGGATGGGAAAGAGAAATGCCGCCGTCACGCCCATTCCCAGCTTCAGCAATCCCGCCGAGAGGAGTGCCATCGCAAACGGGTAGTTGAGCGGCTCCCCCCCGATCAGCGGGTGCGTCCACGCCCCATCGGCGAGCTGGCGCATCATCGCAATGTGCCAGGGCCAGTCGCTCCAGAGATGTTCCTGCCCCACCCAGACCCCGGTGTTGTCTATCCACAAAAGCCGTGGCAACAGAAACGCCAGATACAAACCCAGCGTCGCAAAGAGAGTCAGGCGTGGTAAGCGGGAGTACACGTCCTAACTACTGGAGGAACCGTCGGGTGGTTTCTGCCATGAGGAGCATACCAGTTTCTAGCGGGGCGTCACCAAAGTCGTATTTTGGGGTGTGGAGCAGATACGGGCAGCCGGTGCCGAGGCGGATCATGGCTCCGGGGGCGTGCTCTAGGTAGAACGAGAAGTCTTCGGCGCCCATCGTGGGCTCTTTCAGTGTGATGAGGTTCTCTGTGCCGAAAAGCTCCTCGCCGACTTCGCGAACCAGCGCGACAATGCCTTCGTCGTTGATGACTGGCGGCGTGCCAGGGCTGAAGGTGAAGGCGTAGGTGGCGCGGAAGCTGTCACAGATACCTTTGATAATCCGCTCCATGCGCTCGGGCATCGAGTCGCGGATGGCCTTGTTGAGCGTCCGCACGGTTCCGGCAAGCTCTGCTTTCTCCGCGATTATATTGCGGGCCGTCCCTGCGTGGAGCATGGCGACGGTCACCACAACCGGTTCCGTGGGCGAGAGCTCGCGGCTGACGAGGCTCTGGAGCGCGGTGACAAGCTGGGCACTGACAAACACGGGGTCTACGGTCTTGTGGGGATAGGCCGCGTGCCCGCCCTCACCCTGGATCGTCAAGCGCCACGAGTCCGAAGATGCCATCGCCGGGCCAACACGCAGACCAAGCTGGCCTGCGGCAAAATCTGGCCAGCCGTGGAGCATGAGCACCGCGTCCACCCCCTCCATACAGCCCGCCGCCACCATCGTAGACGCGCCACTGACGGTCTCTTCGGCGGGCTGGAAGAAGAACTTCACCGTTCCGGCGAAGCTATCCTTAAGCGCGTTCAGCACCAGCGCCGTTCCAAGCAAGTTGGCGGTGTGCCCATCGTGGCCACAGGCATGCATCACGCCGGGATTCTGGCTCTTGTAGGGAACATTGTTCTCCTCAGTGATCGGCAGCGCGTCCATATCGCCGCGCAGGGCAATGGTCTTGCCCGTGCCCTTGCCGCCTTGAACCGTCGCTACAATTCCGTTCATCCCACCAATTTTTGTCTCGTGGGGAATTCCCGCCGCGGTCAGTGCCTCGGCGACTTTCCGCGCCGTGTTCTCCTCGCTCCCAGAAAGCTCTGGGTGTGCATGAAGATCATGGCGAAAGGCGATAATTTGCGGCAAGACGGCGGCAACGTGTGCGCGAAGCTCGGTGTGCGTGGACATGGCTAGATTATACCCGAAGCGAACCTCTCCTCCCCAGCCCTCCTCTCCCAGTGAGGGATGAACGCCCGGGAGAGGGGTTGGGGAGAGGGGTTGGGGAGAGGTTGAAGAAGGAATGTCTCAAGGGGCACGCGAAACTGGCGCTATGAACATGTCTCTTCTCCGGGCACCGAAGCCACGACTCGCGGTCCTGCTCACCCAGTACGGTGCCACCAGCCACGGGATCTGCTACTGCACCAAGCTTCTCGAAGGCAAGCAGTTCGACGATCACTTTGAGCCGCCGCAGTGCGAGGTGGTGGCGATGCACCTGATGGAGGTGGCGTCGAACGATATCGGGCTGGCGACCGCCAAGAAGCACGGGGTCCCGCTCTATCCGTCGGTGGCGACCGCACTCTGCTGTGGCGGCGATACCCTGGCCGTGGATGGCGTGGTGATTATCGGGGAGCACGGCACCTACCCGCTCAATGAGAAGGGCCAGCAGCTCTACCCCCGCCGGGAGCTCTTTGACCAGGTCGTGAGTGTCTTTCGGCAGTCCGGCCGGGTCGTGCCGGTCTTCAACGACAAGCACCTCTCGTGGAACTGGACCTGGGCCAAGTACATGTGGCGCACGATTCAGGAGCTCAAGATTCCCTGGATGGCGGGCAGTAGCCTGCCCTTTGCCAAGTTCGAGCCGCTCGTGCCGCTCCCTCACGGCAAGCTGGACCACGTGATCGCGGTGGGCTACGGCGGCCTGGAGTCGTATGGCTTTCACTCCATCGAGACCGGCCAGCGCATTGTCGAGAACCGGCCCGGCGGCGAGACGGGGGTCAAGAGTGTCCAGGTGCTCAGTGGCGCGGCGGTCTGGGAGGCGCACCAACAAGGGCGCTGGCCCAAGGAGATCGCCGATGCCGCGCTGGGGTCGCTGAAGAAGCCGACGGGCAAGCCGCAGGACTACACCAAGGATGTCTACGCCTACGATATCGAGTACCGCGACGGCCAGCGGATGACGGTCTTGATGCCCAATGGGTATTCGCAGGAGTTTGCCTTTGGCTACCGCGAGAGGGGCAAGAAAGAGATTGTGGCGGCCTCGTACTTTCTCGACGAGGTGCCGCGCCTCAAGCACTTCTCCGCGACCGTCCGGGCGCTGGAGGAGATGTATCTCACCGGCAAGCCCACCGCCCCGAGCGCCCGCACGACCCTGACCACAGGCATCCTCGCCTACGGGATCGAGAGCCACTTCCAGAGCGGCGTGAAGCTCGAGACCCCGGACCTGAATATCGCCTACAAGCCGATACCGACCCCGGCGCACTGGAAAGAAGTTCTACGCTAGCCGGGTGCGTGCGGCCCGAAACAGAATCGCGGCGACACCGAGGTAGATCAGGCCGGTCGAGGAGATCGCGGCGCTCATGGTCACCCCGTGATCGACCGCGACCCCGATCACCAGCGAGCCCAGGCCCGCCCCGAGCCAGCCCAAGAAGTTCATCAGGCCCGTGGCGGTGCTCCGCCGCGACGGGTGAATGACATCGTAGAAGGCGGCGGTGAGGTTAGAGTCGTAGATTCCCTTGCAGAGCCCGTAGCACGACATCGCAACAATCAGCACCCAGGGGTCGCGGGTCCAGCCACAGAGGACAATAAACGGGGCCCCGACCAGGGTCGCGACCGCCTGCACAAGAATCCGCCCCCCGGCATTGGTCCGGCTCCACTTATCGGCGACCACGCCCCCGAGGAGCGAGCCGCCCATGCTCGCCAGCTGGATAAAGAGAGTGGCTCCCAGACCCGCCACCGCGAGCTTGAGGTGGAACTTCTCGGTGAGAAAGGTCGGCATCCAGGTCAGAAAGACCAGCCCGACCAGGTTCGCGCCAAAGTAGGCGATAATCAGCAGGACCGCGGTCTTGGTCTGGGCGAACTCCCGCAGGAACTGGCGCATCGGCACGGCCACCGGCTCGCCCTCCTCGTCACGTGCCCCCTCCTCGCGCTCGGCCTGGTTGCGCTGCGGCTCGTGGATAAAGCGCTGGAGCACGAGCCCCAGAAGAACTCCCGCGACCGCCAGCACCCAGAACGGGGAGTACCAGCCGTAGCGCTCCCCCATCCAGCCGGCCAGCGCCCCGCCCGCGATCGTCCCGGCGTAGATGCTGGTCTGGTGGAACCCGATCGCACGGGAGCGGGTCCGCGGGCTGTGGTAGTCGCTGATGAGGGCCATCGATGCGGGAAAGTAGAAGGTCTCCCCCAGCCCCTCGGCCCCACGCACCAGCACAAAGTGGATCACCCGCGTGCACTGCGCCGTCAGCCCGGTCACCAAACTCCAGGCATAGAGCCCCGCCAGGATCACCATCTTGCGGGGCAGCCGATCTCCCACATGCCCTGCCAAGGGTGCGGTCAGCGCGTAGACCCAGGTGAAGGCCGCCCCGATCAGCCCCAGCTCGGTCTTGGAGAAGCCCAGCTCTTTTTGTAGCAGGGGGAAGACTGAGAAGATTGCGAGCCGGTCGGCGTAGTTGAAGAAGCAGATGAACCAGAGCATCCCCACGACCAGCCACTTGTAGCGAGGCGCTATCATCGTGTCCTACTCCTCGGTCTCGGTGCGCAGCGATGGCGGCAGGTGGTCGTCGTCGCCGTCGGCGTTGTCGGCCTTGCGCTGGGCGGCAGCGAGCACCTCCGGCGGGGTCTTGAACCACACCCCGACCAAGAAGACCGTCAGCGAGCCGATCAGGGCAAACCAAGTAAAGGAGATGGTCGGGAGCCACGCCGGGTGCGCGATCTTGATGCCCAGCGGGTCGAGCACCTTGATGTGTAGATCGCCCAGAAAGCCCGTCATGAGCAGCCCCACCGAGATCGCCAGCAGGTTACCCTTGTCCGAGCCCCGGTCCTTGGTGAACATCCCCAGCAGGAACACCCCCAGCATCGGCCCCACGATATAGCCTGCGATCCCCAGCACCACCGGGATGATGCGAATGTCTGGGTTCTTGACCTTCATGTAGGCAAAGACACTCGCCACGAGCACCATCAGCACGGCAAAGAGCACCGTAAAGCCGCGCGCCCCCTGCATCGCGGCCTCGTCGGTGTACTTCCCACGCCACGCGAGCGCCGGGACATACCAGTCGTTGGTGGCGCTGGTCGCGAGGGCATTGAGCGCCGCGGAGAGCGAGCCCATCGCGGTGGCAAAGACGCCTGCGAGAACCAAGCCCCGAATCCCGACGGGCATGACGTTGAGAATATACGCCCCAAAGATATCCGAGTTCGCTTTGGGCATGTTGGCAGGCACTTGCTGGTAGTAGACATAGAGCAGAATCCCGATAAACGTGAAGACCGCCGCAATCGGGATGTCCATAAAGGCCGCAGTGAGCAGGCTCCGCTTGGCTTTCTGGTGTGTCTCGGCGGTGAGCATGCGCTGCACCATGTCCTGATCCGTGCCAAACATGGCGATATTCATCATGGTCGCCCCAAAGAGCGCGCTAAAGATCGTGTAGTCGCCCGTGAAGATGAGCTTGAGGTAGTCAAGAAAGCCCATGGGGCCTAGGTGCTTATTGGCCGTCTGCCACTCCGCGACGAGGTGCGGCTCAAAGCCGGTCACTAAGTAACCTTCCGGTTTTGCCATCGCCGGGACGGCTTTCAGGAGCGCCTCGAAGCCACCGATGTGACTCAGCAGGGTTGCGATGGCGATCAGCGCGGAGCCGAACATCAGACATGCCTGCACGACATCGGTCCAGATCACGGCCTTGATCCCACCTTTGGTCGTGTAGAACGCCGTGATGATTGTCAGCGCCACAATCGCGACTAAGTACGGCCCAACCGTGTCCACTTGCGCAAACGCCACGGTGGTGCCCCCGTTCTCCGCAAAGAGCTTCCAGGCCAGGACCATCACCAGCGACGGAATAAACAGCCGGGTTCCGGAGGCCAGGGTGCGCATGATGAGAAAGAGCATCGAGACAAAGCTCTTGGTACGCGGGCCGAAGCGGATCGCTAGATAGTCATAGACCGTGTAGACCTTGTAGTCGTAGTAGGGCTTCAGAAAGACCGTCGCGACCACCCAGCGCCCGATCACCACCCCGAGCGTGAGCTGCACATAGGCCAGGCTCCGCTTCTCAAAGCCCTCGCCTGGAGCCCCAAGAAACGTCGCCGCGCTCGTCTCCGCCGCAATGATCGAGGCCATCACCGCCCACCAGGGCACCTGCCGCCCTCCGAGTGCAAAGTCCTTGAGGTTCTTCTCCCGGCGGCCCATGTAGAGCCCAATCGCCGAGATGGCCACAAAGTAGAGCAGGATGATCGCCCCGTCAATAAACAGTCCCATGGGCAGGATTATACCTGTCCTCCGTCTAAGGCATCTCCCGTTTACTCCGCCCAAGACCGTGCTCTTGGAACAGCGATTATAGGGGGGATCTTCTGCCTCGTCAGCGTTGGTGCCCATGTCGTGCAGAAGTCCCCAGAGCTTTTGCCAAATCAGCCCGAGGAAAAATAAAAAGCCGGGAGCAGAATCGCCCCCGGCTTATCCCATCACGCTTCGGATTAGATCACCTGCATGGGCATGAGTACGCAGAGATAGTCGGCGGCGTTGTCGCCAATCGGACGCAGAATACCGGGGCGCAGGGGCTCAGTGAGCTCTAGTACAACACCTTCGGTCTCGATGGCGGCGAGCACATCGCCTAGATACTTGGCGTTAAAGGCGATCTGAATGTCATCGCCCTCGCGTGCCACTTCGATCTCATCCCGCGCCGATCCGACCGTTCCGGCCTCAGCGGACATCGCGAGCTGTGCCCCCTCGGTCTCTAGGACGATACGATTCGCGTTCTCACGGGCGACAATGGCGACGCGCTTGACGGCTTTCTGGAACTCGGCGGTCTCTAGTGTCAGCTTGCGCTCGTGGCCGCCGGGGATCACGCGCTCGTAGTTGGGGAACTGGCCCTCGATCAGACGGGTGATTAAGGTCGTGGTGGCCAGCGTATCGCCGTTGGAGTTTTTCTTGTTGACTTCAAAGCGAGCCTGACCCTGCGCCAGCGCAATCACCACTTCGTCTTCATCCCCGGCAAGGCGGCTGATCTCGTTCATGGCGCGTGCCGGAAGCACGGCCTGGCCTTGGCCTTCGCCCGCCGACGCCACACCACCACGAACCGCGAGGCGGTGGGTGTCGGTGGCGACCATCTTGATCTGCGGGCCGTTGAAGATAAACAGAACCCCGGTCAGAATCACACGGGTCTCGTCGGTGGAGACCGCAAAGGCAACTTGTTTGATCATCGCCTTGAGCACCGCACCGTTCATCGTGATCGTGGCGGTGGGCTCGACATCAGGAAGGGCCGGAAACTCCTCCGCAGGCAGCCCGAGCAGGCTATAGTCGGAGCGGCCACAGCGTAGCTGGGTTTTATTGCCACCATCGGGCCGGTCCAGCACCACATCGGCTTCTGGGAGTGCGCCCAGAATCTCGGTGAAGTAGCGCGAGGGCACGGTAAAGCCCCCCGCCTCTTCCATGTCGCCCAGCCCCGCTTGGATCCGTGCGGTAAGCGAGCACTCCACCCACATCTCCAGATCGGTGGCGGTCAGCTTGAGCGTGCTGCCACCCTGTGGCGTCACTAAAATATGTGAGAGGATCGGCAGGGTCGAGCGCCCTGAAACGGCGCGTCCGACGGTCTGAATGGCCTCATAAAGGTCTTTTCGTGCGGTAATTGCTTGCATGGTTTTCTCCACCCTCCTCCCCCTGCCCCTCCTCCCAATCCTGGGAGGAAGGGGAGTGAGGGGAGATGTCCAGAGAGACTCCCCTCCTGCGGAACCTCCTCCCGGAGTTCTCGGGAGGAGGGGCAGGGGGAGGAGGGTTATAGTTTAATGGGCAAAGTGAACTGCCCGGCTTCATTGATTTTTGTTTCTGCGTCTTCGGTCTGAAGGTGAGGATTGTCGGCGTAGAGTGCCCGCAGCGTGCGGGCCCGGAACGCATCCGATGCCACGACTTCCCCGGCATCCGTGCGGAGCCGCTCCCGCGTGATCTTGAGAGACTGCACCTCCCATGCCAGCTCTGGAGAAGACAGAATCGCCTCCTCAACCCGGCGCTTCGCCTCGGTCGGAAGATCGTCGTCTACATACGGCCCGATCAGCTCACGAATCGTGTCATTGTTCATCCCACTCATAAAGACGTCGCTATCACGGAAAAAGCGTCGCGAGAACCCAATTTTTTTTGCGGGCTACCGTCCGACGACCATGGGAAGACCACGTGCACCGTTCTGGCTGATGGCACGTACGGCAAAGAGATAGTCGTCTTTGGATAAAGGCAGGATGGCTTGAGTGTTAGGAAAGACTTTCTGTCCACTCCAGTCCGGTTCCGTGGTTCGTCGCCAGAGAACTTCGTAGCTTGCCGCGCCCGCAACCGCCGACCACATGAGCGTGGTGGCATTGCTCAGGTCTTGCTTGAGCGTGGCGCGTGTTGGAGCCGACGGTGCATCGGCGAGCTCGGAGAGCCAGGCGAGGGCGACTTGGGTCACGCGGGTGAGGTAGGCGTAGTCCACAAACTCGGGCAGGTCGCCGTATTTGGTGCCCTTCTCCACTCTTAGATCTTGGTGTTGGTGCCGCCAGTCCTCGCCCGGCTCCGTGAATCGCACTGATGCCGGGTAGCCTGCCGCCAGAAACGAGCTATGGTCCCCGCCGCGCCCGTATCTATCGTTGCGTAGCGTGAGCGAAACCGAGATTCCTTTCACCTGCCGCCGTGCCGAGTCCGCAATGGCGCGGGCGAGAGTCCGTGCAGGCGAGTCGCCATCGGTGCCGAGGCTCTTGCGGCGCGTGGCAAGGGTCGGTGATTCGCCTAGCTCCTCTGCTGTTGAGAAAACCCGAA
>NZ_CBAYMC010000201.1:0-8254 GCF_964826245.1 Armatimonas sp.
TCCCAAGCAAGGCAATCTCTTAGCTGGCGAAGGAGGGCTCAGTCTCACCCGCCAAGGTGTGACCCTCTCGGTGGAAACAAAAGACCAACCCGCTCTCCTGCAAGACAACCGGGCCTTTAATGCACGCGAGCTGGAGCTGCGCTTTGGCAAGCAGTCCCCTGAGGCGGGCGGCCGGCTCTGGAAAGCGGGGCAGCCCGAGACCTTTGAGCTTCTGATTTCTTTTCCCTCTCCCATCGCCCTGATCCGCGAGGAGCCTCTGACCATCACTGCGGGCGAGGACTGGATCGCTTTGGACGAGAGCAGCGCGGAGATTACGCCAGGCAGTGCCCTGGACTTTTCCTCGCTTCTGGATGCCCCCGCCGGAAAGCTTGGGCGGGTGGTCGTGAGTGGTGGACACTTTGGTTTTGAGAAGGGCACGAAGCCGCAGCGCTTCTGGGGAGCCAATCTGTGCTTTGGGGCGAACTATCTGGAGAAGCCTGACTCGGACAAGCTGGCCGAGCGCTTGGCGCGGCTGGGCTATAACAGTGTCAGAGTTCATCACTTTGATGGCGAGGCCCTAAACGCCGCCTCACTCGACAAGCTGGACTACTTGATCGCCGCACTGAAAAAACGCGGCCTCTATATCAAGACCGATCTCTATGTCTCACGTCCCGTTCCCGACACAATCGCACTGGGCGACTTTAAAGCCGCGATCTTCGTCTCAGACGCAGCCTTGGGCAACTGGAAAGACTTCACCAAAGCCCTCCTGAACCATGTCAATCCCTACACCCAGCTAGCCTGGAAAGACGAGCCTGCCATTGGCTGGCTCAGTGTGGTCAACGAGTCCAATCTCACCAATGGCCTCGCAGGTTTTAAGCCCGAGCTCATGGCACTCCTAGACAAAGAGTGGCAAGCCTGGCGCAAGGGTCGCGGCCTCGCACCCGCGGCTTTACCGCGCCAAGCAGGCAGCGATAAAGTGGGTCGTGAAGTAGGTGCTTTCTTTACCCTGCTCCATGAGCGCGGCTACGCCAAGATGAAAGCTTTTATCCGGGAGCAGGGCTGTAAGGCGCTCTTAACGGACATGAACGGCTGGTCCGAGAGCCCCGCGTTCATGGCGGCGCGCACCAGCCTAGACTTTGTGGACAACCATTTCTACTGGGATCATCCACGCTTTCTAGAGACCGACTGGCAGCTCCCCTCCGAAGGCTATCAAGAAGGCGCCAGTGCCATCGGGAGCGGCGGCACTGGCCCTAGTAACGTCGCGATGACCCGCCTCTTTGGCAAGCCGTTCACCGTCAGTGAGTTTAACTACACCGCTCCCAATCCTCACCGTAGTGAAGGTGGACTGATCATGGGAGCCGCTGCAGGACTTCAGGACTGGGATGGAGTCTGGCGCTTTGCCTACTCCCATAGCAAAGAGTCGGCAGTGGCCCCCGGAGCGCTAAGCTACTTTGACCTCGCCAACGACCCTGTGAGCCTTGCCAGCGACCGGGCGGGAATCTTGCTCTTCACGCGCGGGGATGTGCGCCCTGCTCCTGGCGCGGTCTCACGCCACCTACGCCGCGATGAGCTGCTCACTAAGCCGGAGCTGGCTGTCTCGCCGGGTTTTGGGGAGCTGGCCCTGGTTACCCGTGTCGGAACGTGGATTGAAGATGCCTCCGGCCCCCTTGCCCCGCCCCGCCCCGCAGAGCTGCGCCTGACCAAGGGAGAGTCAAAAGACGCGCTCGCCCAGCTTTTCCAGACCAATCGCCTGCCGGAGAGCAACCGAACCAACTTCGACACCCAAGAGCGCCAGTCGGAGACGGGTGAGGTCTTTGTCAATGGCCAGTTTGGCTCCATCCGGATCGTGACCCCACGCACTCTAGGAGGTGTCTGCCCCGAAGGGGATGCAATCAAGTGCGGCCCTCTGCGAATCGCTGCGGAGGGCACGGAAGCAATGGTCTATGTTTCCTCTCTGGATGGCAAGCCTGTCTCGGAGAGTGGACGCCTGCTGGTGGCCCATGTGACGGACATCCAGAACACCGGAGCCCGCTACAGCACTTCAAACCGTCGGATCCTAGAGAGCTGGGGCACTCTCCCCCACCTAGCAAAGCGCGGGACAGCCAACCTCACGCTCACCCGAAAGCTCACCGGAAAAGTCGAGGCATGGCGGCTCGACACCAGCGGTAATCGCCTCACTCCCCTAGCCGCCAAGCTCACCGGCACCGAGCTAACCTTGCCACTGACCACACTCGGCCCTGACGGAAAAGCGACGATATACTATGAAGTAGTGATCAAGGGGGCAACCCCCTAATGGGAAGTATGAGGTTTTGAATGGGTTTTCTGGAAGGTAAGAAGGGTCTGATCTACGGAGTGCGCAACCAGCGCTCCATTGCCTGGGGCTGTGCGCAGTCGCTGGCACGCGAGGGAGCTGAACTAGCACTCACGTTTTTAGGGGAGCGTGAGGAGCAAGATGTCCGTAAGCTCTCGCCCGAGCTCGGGGATGCGGTCAAGCTGATTCAGGGCTGTGATCTCACCCAGCCCGACCAAGTCGAGGCGCTCCATACGGCCATCAAAGAGTCGCTTGGACAGCTTGATTTCGTGATCCATGCGGTCGCCTTTGCCAAGAAAGACGATCTCTCCAACCCGTTTGTCCAGACCTCCGCAGACGGCTTCGCGCTGGCGATGAATGTCTCGGCTTACACGCTGGTCGCGGCTGCCCGTGCCGCAGAGCCGCTGATGACCGAAGGCGGAAGCATCTTGACACTGACATATCTCGGGGCCGACCGGGTGATTCCGAACTACAACGTGATGGGAGTCGCCAAAGCGGCCTTGGAATCCTCAGTGCGCTACTTGGCAAGTGAGCTTGGCCCGAAGAAAATCCGTGTCAATGCCATCTCTGCTGGCCCCGTCATGACACTCTCCGCACGGGGAATCGCGGGCTTTACGGGGCTCTATAAAGCAATCGCGGATGTCGCGCCTCTGCGCAAAGCCACTGATATTGACGAAGTTGGGGACACGGCGGCGTTTTTATGCTCAAATCTGTCACGCGGCATCACCGGCGAGACGTTGTTTGTGGATAGTGGCTATCATATCGTCGGAATGATAACCGGAAACGAGTAAACCCATGCGCGTGCCCCTCTTCCTTGCTCTTGCTCTCTTTATCGCCGGTTGCGGTGGAGGCGGTGGAGGCAGTAGCGATCCAGGGGCAAGCTCCGTCGTGGCGGCGCGGGCAACCCTGGCCTCGGACTCGGCCTCAGAAGTGCTGATTCAGTGGGCCGCGCCGCTGGATATCTCGGCCCAGCGCATTGTCGAATATCAAGTCTTCCGGGGCGGTGATCGAATTGGGGCCACCAGCAAAGACGGTCGCAGCTTTCGCGACACGACCAGCGAGGGGACGTTCGCGTATCAAGAAGCCAGTGGCACCACACTCACGCCCCGCACGGGCAACCACACCGCGCTTCGTCCTGGTGGCACAACGCGCTACCAGGTTCGCGTCGTCTTCCAGCGAATCGAGCCCAGTGGTGCGACAAGCTACGCAGAGACGAGCTTAAACGCACCCGGGGTGGCCACCACGCCACTCGTTCGCCCCAGTATCGCCAGTGTCACTCCACAGGCCACCGAGGCCCTCGTGCGATTTCCCAAGCTAGACGGAGCCGACCAGTACCAAGTAGAGCTCTCCGCCTTTTCAGACTTCCGCAGCAAGAGTATCCGTGGCCCGGTTGTTGTCACCAGCGGCGAGGGGCTCATCACCATCCCCTGGCCCGCAGATAGCACCAGTGGCGGCACGGTCTATGTCCGGGTTGGAGCCCGCTCCACCGCCGATGCCACACCCCCCCTCACCACCGATCCCAATGGCGATGACTACCTCTACTCCAACGCACAAACAATTGTCCGTTAGTGAACAATAGTATGAGGCAGACGATACAATAGCTATCGTGTCTGCTTCCCTCTCGCGTGTCTTTGGTAAAAATGGCCCTCTGGGCAAGCGGCTTCCGGGCTTTTCGCCACGTGCGGAGCAGACAGCACTGGCGGAGGCGATTGCACTAGGGCTGGAGCAGAGCCGTCCGGTCTTAGCAGAGGCAGGAACCGGTGTGGGAAAGAGCCTCGCCTATCTCGTCCCGCTCCTCCGTTGGCTGGAGAAAACCGAAGGCCGTGCGGTGATCTCCACGCACACTCTAGGTCTTCAGGGACAGCTTATCGAGCGCGACATCCCTGCCGTCTTAGCCGCGCTGGAGTCGCCGATTGAGGCTGCGGTGCTCAAGGGGCGCCAGAACTTTCTCTGCTGGCAGGAGCTGGAGATCGCCTCGGGAGAGCTCTGGACCTTTGGCGATCCCACCTTTAAGAATGTCCAGCGCTGGGCCAGCGAGAGCGACACCGGCGATGTGGCGGAGCTTGACTTCACCTACTCCGGCTGGAGCGAGATCGCGGCGCACCCAGACACCTGCCGCCATCGAGAGTGCCGCCACTACGACAAGTGTTTCTACTACAAGGCCCGCAAAAATGCCGAGCAGTGTCGGCTCTTGGTGGTCAACCACGCGCTCTTTTTCGCGGATCTTCGCCTGCGCCGCCAGAACCCAGAAGGCCCCAGTCTGATCCCCAGCTACGATGCCGTGGTCTTCGACGAGGCGCACCACGTGGACGATGTCGCGACCCGTGCCTTTGGTCTGGAGTGGAGCTCGCGCCGCGTGCCGATCCTGCTCTCACGCTGCAAGCGCCTGCCTCAGCTCAAGGCCAACCAGCTCGCGGCCATTGATGCCATTCACGAGCGCTTGCTGGACCCCTACTTGGCTGCAGGCAACTACGAAGGCTTTATGCGAGAAGTAGACGCGCCGCAGTTCCGTGAGCTGCGTGATGCGGTCGGCGTGGCGCTGGATGCTCTCGCCAAAGACTTAGTCAATATCGCCGAGACAACCACGAAGCCGACGGAGAAAGAGAAAGCGGTCGGGCTGGCAAAGACTGCCACGCGCCTCTCGACAGAGCTCTCTGCCTTTCACACGGAGCCGCAAGACGACTCCTACTTTCTCTGGTACCACAACCGCACCCTGCGCGGCGGCGGCGTGATGACCACGCTGGTTCGCACGCCCTACGAGACTGCGCCCACTCTCGAAGAGGCACTCTACTCTCGCCTAGAGCGCGTCACGTTTGTCTCCGCCACGCTCGCCACAAGCGGCGGCTTCGAGAACGCCGCAAAGCGCCTAGGCCTAGTCACCCCCCTAGCCCCCACCGGGCACCCTTTGGGCGGGGGGGAGATCAATGCGATCCAGAGCATCCAAGGCTCACCGTTTGAGTACCAGAAAAATAGCCTTCTCTACATTCCACGCCAGCTTGGCCCTCCCGCCAACACGGATATCTACGCGGAGCGGATGCTCTTTGAGGTGCAGAATCTCATCAAGCTTGCCAAGGGCCGGACGTTTGTCTTGTTCACGTCGCACCGGATGCTCTCACTGGCCAAAGAGCGCCTCAAGCAGAGCCTGGAGTACCCGATCTTTGCGCAGGGCGAGGCTCCCAATGCACGGCTTGTCGAGAGCTTCACCAAGGCGGGCAATGGCGTTCTCCTAGGCACGAGTAGCTTCTGGGAAGGCGTGGATGTGCCGGGGGAGGCGCTCTCTCTAGTGATCTTGGATAAGCTCCCCTTCCCCACTCCGGACTCGCCGCCGCTACGTGCCCGTGAGGAGCGCATCAAAGCAGCAGGCGGCGATGCCTTTAATGAGTTCAGCCTGCCTGTAACCGAGCTGCGCCTCAAGCAGGGCTTTGGGCGCTTACTGCGAACGACAACCGACCGGGGGGTGGTCGCCATCTTGGATGCCCGGCTCTGGAGCAAGGCCTACGGCAGAAAGTTACTCGATGCCCTTCCTCCCTGCCCAAAAACCGATCAAATTGATCGGGTCGCTGCGTTCTTCGGAGCCGAGTCGTGATACAATCTTGGTGCGTGAGAGCGCAAACGGAATCCTTATGTAGGATAGCGGCTCGCTATCCTTTTTTTTTCATGGGGGGAGTAGGTTGTCTATGGGCGCGGTAGTGGTCGTGGGGACGCACTGGGGAGACGAAGCAAAGGGTAAGCTGGTAGATCTCCTCGCACAAGATGCGGAGCTGGTAATCCGCTACGGGGGCGGTCCCAATGCAGGCCACACGGTTCATGTGGGCGAGAGCACCTACAAGTTCCACCTGATCCCCTCCGGGATTCTCAACCCGAAAACTCTCTCCATCATGGCCGATGGGATGGTCATTGACCCCGCCACTCTGGTGCGCGAGATCGAGACCCTTCAGGGCGTGGGAATTGACACGAGCAACCTGCGAATCTCCCACAACGCCCATGTGATTCTTCCCTACCACCGCCTGCTGGATCAGCTCGAAGAGAAGCTCAAGGGGGCGGGTGCGATTGGGACGACGGGGCGCGGTGTCGGGCCGTGCTATGCCGACAAGGCGAGCCGTGTCGGGGTGCGAATGGGCGATCTGATTGATCCCAAGCGCCTGCGTGAGCGCTTGACGGCTGCCCTGCCACTGAAGAATGCCATTCTGACTAAAGTCTTTGAGGCAGAGGCCGTGGAGCTTGAGGCGCTGATTGCCGAGCTCACCCCGCTCGGCGAGAAGCTGGCCCGCTATGTCTGTGACACGCAGGCACTCGCAGGCGAGGCACTGGAAGCCAATAAGCGTATCCTCTTTGAGGGAGCACAGGCCACCATGCTCGACATTGATGGCGGAACCTACCCGTTTGTGACCAGCTCCCACCCGATCTCCGGCGGCGCGTGTATCGGCACGGGCGTCCCTCCCACCGCCATCAGCGAGATTCTAGGCGTGGTGAAAGCCTACACCAGCCGGGTCGGGGCGGGAACCGTCCCTACTGAGCTGCTGGATGAGCGGGGCGATAAAATCCGCGAGCGTGGCAATGAGTACGGCACCACCACAGGCCGTCCTCGCCGTATTGGCTGGCTGGATGGCTTTGCCCTCCAGTACGCCGCGCGGGTGAATGGCCTCACGGGAATCTGTATTGGGCACTTAGATGTTCTCGCGGGCTTTGAGACGATCAATATCTGCGTCGGCTATACCAAAAACGGTGTCCTGCTCAAGCACTTTCCTGCAGGAGATGTCTGCCTGATGGACGGCTGCGAGCCGGTCTACGAGGCGCTTCCAGGCTGGCCAGAGGACTCCATAGACAACGTCACGCGCTTTGAAGACCTCCCGGCCAATGCCCAGGCCTATGTCCGCCGCGTCGAGCTGCTTGCCGGGGTTCCTGCCCGCTTCGTCTCCATCGGTCCCCGCCGCGATCAGACTCTGCTAACGCCCAACTCTCCCGCTCCTGCACAGCTCTTTGCCAGTCCCAAAATTTCTCTCCTCACTGAAAAATAACAAGCATCAGTATTCACACTTGAAGATTTCTGTGGGTTAGTTTATACTCTCTCCACGATGCTTTCTAGAAAAGACGGAGTGTGGATCAGTCTTCAGGGAACTCTGGTCATTATTGACTGAGTACCCTGCCCTCGAATGTTCACTATCGCCAAGCGCCGCGAGGGACGGTAGCATATCCCTATGCCTACTCGCCGTGCTTTTTTGTGTCTCCTGGGAGTCCCGCTCCTCGCGGGTTGCCCGAAACCTGCAACTCCCCCAACCAGCTCTAGCCCTAACATAGCGGCTCGTGAGGATCTAAAAGTTGGCTTTCTGCCTGTCACGTGCCATCTGACTTGCCCGGTGACGGACTTCGCCTCGCGCACTAGCTCCACGGCGCACTATGAGTCGGAGAAGTTTCTCTCCTGGCCCGATGTTGCCAATGCCTTTAAGGCGGGCCGGCTTGATGCGACGTTTATGATCGCACCGCTTGCCATGGTACTGCGCGAGCAAGGTGTGCCTTGCCATATTGTCTATCTTGGTCACCGCGATGGCTCCACCGTCATTGTCGCTAAGAACAGCACTGCCAAGAGCCTCAAAGATCTCAAGGGACAGACATTTGCCATCCCCAACAAAGCCTCCAACCAGTACCTCGTGATCCGCTACTTGATGGAGAAAGAAGGCATGGCAGAAGGCGATCTGATCTTCAAGGAGCTACCGCCCCCGCAGATGCCCGCCGCGCTTGCCGCAGGGAGTATCGCAGGCTACTTTGTGGGAGAGCCTCACGCCGCCAAAGCCGAAGTGACCGGTGTGGGGCGGGTGCTCTACAAGGCAAAAGACATCTGGCCGCAGTTTATCTCGTGTGTGCTCGTTGTCTCGGATCGCTTGATCGCTCAGAAACCCGCGCTTGTCAAAGACCTCGTGCGCGGAATCGCCGAGTCCGGGGAGTGGGCGGAGAACCACCGCGATG
>NZ_CBAYMC010000202.1:0-8218 GCF_964826245.1 Armatimonas sp.
CGCATGCTGGATATTCTTGATCAGCGCTATGCCCTGAAGGCTCATGAGCATGGTGGTAACACCCCTGACATGAGCAACTTTGCCACCAAGGCTGACCTCAATGCCGTTAAGGGCATGATCGGTAAGGGCGGTGACACCCCTGACATGAGCAACTTTGCCACCAAGGGTGATCTTGCAAACCTTGTCAAGAAGTCTGATCTCGACCTGATTCGCAAGATGGTGGCCGAGTTCCAGACCGAGCTGACGACGCTTGGTGTGGATGTGGACGCAATCAAGAAGCGTCTTAAGAACGTCGAAGACCGCGTTAGCAAGCTGGAAGACCAGTGGAACAAGCGTCTGAAGATCAACGGTGGCTTTAACACCTATGTCCGTGGCAACTTCCGTGAGGATGGCACTTCGGCATTCCGTGACCGTGACGGTTTCTTCGTCACCGGTGGCCCTGGTACGAGCGGCAGCGTTCTTGCGGATACTCGTGCTCTGCACGATCTTGACCTGAACCTGAAAGCGACCCCCAACGACAACACGACGTTTGAAGCGAACCTGACCGTCGGCAACTACCTCCCTTACCTGGGTGGTGGCTTTGGCGCTCGTTCTGACCGTGGTGGAGCTCGGGTGAACCAGGATCAGGCGACGACTCTCTGGTCTGCTCACATGAGCACCGGTGTCAGCCTGCCGATCCTTGGCAGTACCGGTGTCACCGTTGGACGTATCCCCACACAGTTTGGTGCATACACCTTCAAGACCCCGGATCAGGACTCCTACTTCACCAACCAGAAGACCGATAACGGATCCATCCCCACCGACGGTTTTCGTGGTAACTTCCGCATTCAGGGCATCAACTTCACCACACAAGCAGGTAAAGTGAACCCCGTAAACTACGGATTTGGCTCTGCCAACCTGGCTCCCATGGTGATGGCGGGTGCTTTCCGTGGTGGATATGTCGGTGGTTTAACCCGTGCCAATACGGTTGGTGTCTTCGGCCAGTCCGGTCGTGTTGGTGGTATGAATGTCAACCAGTTCGCTGGTGGTACGGCTAACTTCAATGTTAACGTCCTGACAAAGTTCAACATCAACGCCAGCTACCTCACTTTTGGTGGAGCCGCTCAGTCCGCAACCGCGGGCGCTCCGGCGAACTTTGACACCGTCAATGTTATGGCCGCCGATGTCTCTACCCGCCTGCTTGGTATCACCCTAGTAGGTAAGTATGCGAAGTCGGATACCCTGATTGGTAGCAAGAACGTGACTACCAAGAACAATGAGGCACTTGATGTCAACGGTCAGTTTGGCCGTGGAAACTTCATCCTCTCGGGTGGCTACCGCAACGTTGGACCGTACTTCGGTGCACCGGGTGCATGGGCTCGTGTTGGTTCCTTCCAGAACCCCACGGACATCAAGGGTGCTTACGGTAAAGCTTCCTGGAACCCCACTAACCGCATCGAGCTGATGGGATCCGTCCAGGACTACCAGGGTACGGGTAAAGCAACGGGTCTTGGTGGTCTTACGACAAACGACAAGATCGCGAATATTGGCTTTGGTGCCAAGTGGCAGGTTACCGGACCGTCCTCGCTTGAGGTCTCGACAGAGTCCACAACCTACACCCGTGCAGGTAGCGGTCTGAAGCCTCGTGAGTTGTTCACCAACATTGGCTACCGGTTTGACTTCAACTCGGCCAGCACCTTCCGTCTCCTCTACCAGGTTGCGGACTACAATGGCAAGGGCAACTCCGCGTTCAACGGATCTTCTGCAGGTACCGACAACATCCAGAAGGGTGGAGTCGTCGCAGGTCAGTTCTCCGTTAAGTTCTAAGCAGGAGTAATCCCGCTTACGGCCCTCAGCTTCGGCTGAGGGCCTTTTTCATGCTATAATACGTTCTAGTTTTCAAAGGAGTATTTTCGATTGGATACCAGCGATTTCCGCAACGGTCTTTCTCTTATCTTCGACAACGATATCTATACGATTGTTGATTTCCAGCATGTCAAACCAGGCAAAGGGGGAGCTTTTGTCCGCTCTACCCTCAAGAACCTGCGCACGGGACGTACCTTGGATAAAACCTGGCGTGCCGGTGAGAAGATGGAGGCAGCCTATCTGGAGCGCAAACCGATGCAGTACCTCTACGAGCAAGATGGAGAGTACTTCCTCATGGACATGGACACATTTGAGCAAACCGGCGTCTCGGCGGCGATGATTGGCGAGCAGAAAAAATACATGAAAGAGAACATGGAAGTTCAGGCCATTCTCCATAAAGAGCAGATTATCCAGGTTCACGTGCCTGACTTTATGGAGCTCCTCGTGATCGAGACCGACCCTGGCGTACGTGGGGATACGGCTTCGGGTGGCTCCAAACCCGCCACGGTTGAAGGTGGGGTTGTTGTCTCCGTTCCTTTCTTTATCAATGTCGGTGACAAGCTTAAGATTGACACTCGTAATGATAGCTATCTAGAGCGAGTCAAGTCCTAGCGTAGCGTTATAACAACATCAGGAGACATTCCATGAGCAGAGAAGAATCAGATGAAGGTGGAATTTATGTTCCCCCTATCGTCTATACGCTAGCGAACTTGGTGATGACAGTCGCCTTTATTGTCGCTGGTCTGAGTCTGGCCTACCTTCTCTATGGAGTTTTTATTGGTCTGGGTGGATTCTCTAGCTGGGATGCCCCCAAACAAAAGATCATGATGGGCAATATCGCCCTTGCGACAAAGGCACTAACCTATGGCTTGGGGGCGGCCTCGCTTGGACTAGCTGTCTCTCTCTGGTTTGAGGAGATCGCAGGCTATGCCCTTCTGATTGGGGCGGCACTTCTCGGGTTGGGGCTCCCCATGCTAGGCGATGCTAGCTCCCTTGGAGTTGCCAAGGCTTTAGCCGCCTTCCCACAGGCCGCCTTAGTGCCAGGTGGAGTTGGCCTCGTCCTTGTCATTCGGGATATTATTACCAAGTTTGGCCGGGCAATCCAGAGACGTGGTACAGAAATGGACTCCTCGGAGGCGACATTTGGTACAGGGGCAAAGCGTGAAGCAAAGCCCATCCGAACGTCCCTGATTGGTAAGTGTTGGGAGGGAAGCTACTGCCGCGACTGGGTTCGTCCCCACTGCCCTATCTACCAGAAACGCGATGCTTGCTGGCGAATCCGTCGGGGTTGCTACTGCGAGCAAGATATTGTCAGTAATGCCTCCAACAAAACTCAGGGAGGGGTTCAGCTGGAGATGGCTCCCGCCTCGCAGCTCAACTACGCCAATCCCTCGTCACCGGGAAATGCAGCCCCTGCCAAAATCTTTCTCACGGATGCCCAAAAAGCGGAGCGCTGCCGAAACTGCGTGATCTATAACGATCATCAGTCGGATAAGTACAAGCTCATCATGCCTATTACGATCATAGCCACGATAGCTCTCTGCGTACTGATCTCTCCCTGGATGCGCACGGCAATACAGTCCAGCATGACCGGCATTGAGTCTATTGCGGCAAAGCTTTCCTTTGCGAGCAGCCAAGAAAGTGGCGTGAAGCTGACGCGCCCTAGTGATGGTGTTCTCTGGGCTCTTGTCGGAGCATTCTCTCTGATGATTGTCTCTAAGGCCCTCCAGATCGTGGAGTGGTGTATCTTTGTTAAGAAAATCTAAATGAATCACGAGCAGATTGAGGGCTTTGCCGCTCTCTTTACCGAGGCTCCGCGCCTCACCGAGATAGAGATCCGACATGAGGGGGGGACCCTGCGGATGCGCCGCGCGACGACAAGCCCTTTGCCCGCTCTACAGCCGAGTCTTCCTACACCTCCCACTACTTCCTCGCTTCCTATACCCACACCGACGAACGCTTGTCTGGTGACGGCGGAGCATGTGGGTGTCATCCACTCCATTGCAGAGGTAGGAGCCTTGGTGAATATTGGGCAGGTGCTCGGTCAGATCGACACGATGCGCTTACTCTCGGACTGTAAAGCACCGCTGAGTGGGAAGCTTATTGAGGTTCTTATCGGTGAAGGGCAGCCGGTCGAGTACGGCCAGCCTCTCTTTACGATCGTGCCGGAGGAAAGCTAGATGCAGCGACGGATTTTTACTCTGATTGAGATCTTAGTGGTGGTAGTCATCCTCGGTATTCTAGCTGCCATTGTTATCCCACGCTTGACAGGTGGTGGAAAGGATGCCGCCGGCAAGCGTGTTCTCGCGCCCAAGGAGAAGGCCCAGCAAGTCGGCACCATTAGCTATGTCTCCCAGATCCAGCAGGCGATCACCATGTACAAGATGGACAACGACGAGCGCTTGCCTGCGAGTCTTCAGGAGCTGAAGCGCTACGGGGTCACGGATGAGATGCTCGTTGATGGTGTCAGTAAGCAGCCCCTTCAGTACAATCCCCAGACCGGTGAAGTCACCAGTCCAACCGCTCTTCCTGGCAGTGTGGGTCGAGCACTTAATCTTCAAAATCAAGGACAGTAATGTTCAGTAAAATCCTTATTGCCAACCGCGGCGAGATCGCGGTTCGGATCATTCGTGCTTGCCAAGAGCTTGGCATCAAGACCGTCCAGATCCACTCTGACGCCGACCGAGACTCTCTGCCCGTACGCCTCGCCGATGAGACAGTCTGTGTGGGCCCTGGCCCTTCCAAAGACTCGTATCTCAACATTCCGCACATTATCGCTGCCGCCCTGAATACGGGCGCACAGGCGATTCACCCCGGCTATGGCTTTCTCTCGGAAGTGGCTAGCTTCGCCGAGATCTGCGAGCAGTGCGGAATTAAGTTTATCGGCCCCCCCATCACTGCCATTGAAAAAATGGGCGATAAAGCCACGGCGCGCGCCACGGCAAAAGCTGCGGGTGTCCCCACCGTTCCCGGCTCTGAGGGCATCTTGGAGACCGACACCGATGCTCTCAAGCTCGCAACTCAAATAGGTTACCCCGTGATGATGAAGGCCACCGCAGGCGGCGGCGGGCGTGGCATTCGCATTGTCGAGGACGAAGACGACATGCAGCGGCAGTTCAAAGTCGCACAGGTCGAGGCGGAGGCGGCGTTTGGCAACGGCGGGCTCTACCTCGAAAAGTACATCCGTGAGATGCGCCATATCGAGGTTCAGGTGCTCTTTGACGAGTACGGTCATGGGATTCACCTCGGGGAGCGCGAGTGCTCGGTGCAGACCGTACGCCACCAGAAAGTCGTCGAGGAAGCCCCCTCTCCGACTCTCACGATGGAGCAGCGCATGGCAATCGGTGCGGCGGCGGTGAAAGCGGGCAAGGCGGCGGGCTATGCCAATGCGGGCACCGTGGAGTTTATCTACACCCCCAGCGGCGAGTTCTACTTTATGGAGATGAACACGCGCATCCAAGTAGAGCACCCCGTCACGGAGTTTGTCACGGGCGTTGATCTCATCCAGTGGCAGATCCGCATCGCCGCTGGTGAGCCACTCTCTCTAAAACAAGAAGATATCGAGTGGAAAGGTCACTCCATCGAGTGCCGCGTCACGGCGCAAGACCCCGCCAAGAACTTTCAGCCATCGGCGGGCAAGATGGGCGAGGTGCTCCTCCCCGGCGGCCTCGGTGTTAGAGTGGACACCCAGATCTACTCCGGCTACTCCGTCCCACCCTACTACGACAGCAACCTCGCCAAAGTGATCGTCTGGGGCGTAGACCGCGACGAGGCCATCCGCCGCATGGAGCGCTGCCTGAGCGAGACGCGCATCGAGGGCCTGCCGACCAATATCAGCTTCCTCAAGCAGATTCTGGCCGATGAGCGCTACCGCACCAACGATGTCTCCACAAAGTTCCTCCCCACACTCATGGAGGAGCTCGGGCTGTGACACGGCGTTCCCGTATGGCCATCGCATGACGTATAAGATCAACCATGTGGCTGTGGGAATTCTCCGGCAGGGCGATCAGTTTGTTCTCGTGCAGCAGCAGTATCTCAAAGACCGCCCCCCGTTCTGGGTGCTGCCGGGTGGGATGGTGGAGCCGGGTGAGCTGATCTCCGAGGCGCTGGTTCGTGAGCTTGCGGAAGAGACGGGGGCCAGAGTTGAGGCTATCGGACGGCTGGCGTACTGCATGCAGATAGACCACCCGGCGCGTCGTGAGGAGACAATCGCCTACTGTTTTGAGATTGACGGCTGGTCGGGGACGCTCCAGAGTGCCGACCCCGACAACGAGATATTAAACGTCGCGCTGGTGCCTCTACGTGATGCGCCCCAGCGGCTCAGCTCCATCCCTTGGCTCGCCGTTCGTGAGCCGCTACTCGCCTATCTCAACGATGAGTGCCCTGCCGGAACGCTCTGGTTCTATCGGGAGCTTGAGGGCATCCAGGTTCTCGTCAGCAGGATCGAGGGGACTCTATGAACTGGAAGTGCCTTTCCTTCGAGATTCTTTCTCTTACTGATCTCTACGACCTCATGCGGCTTCGCCAAGAGGTCTTTGTAGTTGAGCAAAACTGTGTCTATCTGGATGCAGACGGCTACGACCAGAGGGCGTGGCACTTGCTGGGGCGCGACGGCAAGGGGGAGCTTGTGGCTTGCCTGCGGCTCTTTGCGCCGGGCGTGAAGTATCCAGCGTTCCCCAATGAGGCGAGCATTGGGCGGGTCTGTACAGCGGCTTCGGCGCGGGGGACGGGCCTCGGTCAGGAGCTGATGCGGCGCGGGATTGCGGAGACGGAGCGGCTCTGGCCAGAGAGTGGAATTCGCATCTCGGCCCAGGCGTATCTACTGAGTTTTTATGGCAAGCTCGATTTTGCAGCAGTCTCAGAGCCCTATGATGAGGACGGGATTCCGCACGTGGAGATGGTGCGTCCCGCGAAAACGCCTCGTACGGTACAATAGGCACTGTGTCTGTCACTCTGTCTTTTCGTTCGCCTGCCTACTGGGAGCTTATTCTTGGACTGATCGGGCGGGACGTCAAGACACGCTACAAACAATCCGTCCTAGGCTATGCTTGGGCAGTGCTGTATCCTCTAGCCACCGCGCTTATCTTTAGCATTGTCGGGCAGATCATTCTGCGCCAGCAAACGGGCGGGCTTCCCTACCCTGTCTATGCCTACTTTGGCCTGCTCTACTGGAACCTATTCTCGTCGGGCTTAACGGCAGCGACGGAGAGCTTGGTGAGCCACCTGAACCTGATTACCAAGGTGTACTTTCCCCGTGAGGTCTTTCCGGTCGCTGCCGTTCTCTCCAAGCTCGTAGACTTCGGATTTGGTTTGGTGGGACTCGTGCCGCTTCTAATCGTCTACCGGGTCAAGCCGGGGCCTCTCTTTCTGATGAGTCTTGCCATGGCGGGGATTGTCGTTTTATTGACGCTTGGTTGGGGAATGCTACTAGCCTGTGCCAATCTTTACTTTCGGGATGTGCGTCATCTTGTTGGGATTGTGCTTAGTCTCTGGGGCTTTCTGGTGCCCAATATCTACCCCTTGCATCAAGTACCGAAGATCTGGCAGGGGCTCTACTTGCTCAACCCTATCGCCGCGCTGCTGGAGGCAGGGAGACGTCTGGCGTTTCCACAGACCGGCTGGATGCGGGCTATAGACCCTGCGCAAGGGAATCTCGGATCACTATGGCCCTATGTGGGCAGTGCATTGATCACGGCGCTACTTTTTCTGGTGGTGGGCTTCGTTGTCTTCAAGCGCAACGAGCCTCGCTTTGCTGAGTATATTTAGTTTAAGGAGTAAAGAGTTTTGAGTAAACGTGCGTTAATTACGGGAATTACGGGTCAGGACGGATCCTATCTGACAGAGCTGCTACTGAGTAAGGGCTATGAAGTCTTTGGTGTTGTCCGACGCTCCAGTACGGAGAGCTATGAGCGCATCGAGCATTTGCGAGATCGTATTACGCTTATTCAGGCGGACTTGCTGGATCAGTACTCACTGATCGAGGCACTGAAAGTGGCGCAACCCGATGAGGTCTACAACCTTGCAGCGCAGAGCTTTGTGCCCACGTCTTGGTCACAGGCTGTGCTAACCGGCGAGTTTACTGCGCTTGGCGTCACCAAGGTGCTGGAAGCCGTGCGCGCCGTTAACCCAAAAATTCGCTTCTACCAGGCCAGCTCGTCGGAGATGTACGGGAAGGTTCTCGAAGTGCCCCAGAGAGAAGAGACGCCGTTCTACCCGCGTAGCCCCTACGGGGTTGCCAAGGTCTATGGTCACTTCATCACGGTCAACTACCGCGAGAGCTATGATTTATTTGCCGTGAGTGGGATTCTCTTCAATCATGAGTCTCCTCGACGTGGGTTAGAGTTCGTCACACGCAAAGTCACCGATGGAGTTG